>CAZVRN010000026.1:0-15500 GCA_964629485.1 uncultured Thermodesulfobacteriota bacterium
CGGCCTTGAGGCGGCGGTTAACGGTCTCGTCGGTTTCTCCGAAGTACTGACGGCGTTCCGAGTGGCCGATAATAACCCATTTCAGGCCGAGGTCCAAAAGCATGGGGACGGATACTTCCCCGGTGTAGGCGCCTGCTTCTTCCCAGAAGACGTTCTGGGCGGCAATGAGGATGGGCGAATCTTTTGCCGCCTCGACCGCTTTTCCCAAGGCCGTGAATGAAGGGGCCAAAGCGACATCCACATCAAGCCCGGAAGGCAGCAGCCTCTTAAGCTCTTCAATGTAGGCCGCCGCCTCGGAGCCGGTTTTATGCATTTTCCAGTTACCCGCGATAAAGGGCCGTCGCTCCTGGTTTGAGGTACTCATTCAGGATTCCTTCTTGTTGTTCATTCGCTGGGCTTGATCTTCAAGGGCCGTGATCCCGGGCAGGCTGCTTCCTTCCAGTAAATGCAGGAAAGCGCCGCCGCCGGTGGAAATGTAAGTCATGCGCGAAGACTCGCCGACCTTGTTAATGGCCACATCTGTATCGCCTCCGCCGACAATGGTTAAAGCGTAGCAATTAGCCACGGTATGAACCATCTGATAGGTTCCGCGGGAGAAGGCGTCTATCTCAAAAGCCCCCATAGGGCCGTTCCAGATAATAGTTTTGGCGTCCTGCAGGGCTTCATTAAAAAGATAGGACGTGGCCGGGCCGATATCCACGATCATCCAGTCTTCAGGAACTTCCTGGACGGTGGTCATCTTGGTTTCGGCCTTAGGATCAAAACGGTCCGCCACGACGCAATCCACAGGAAAGTAAAACTTGACACTCTGGTTTCGGGCCTTGCGCATGATGGACCTCGCCCTCTCGACCAGGTCAACTTCGACCATCGATTTGCTCCCGATGTTGGAGTAAAGGGCCTTGAGAAAAGTATTGGCCATGGCGCCGCCGATGATGATCTTGTCCACCCTGTCCAACAGGTTTTCCACAGCCGAAATTTTTGAAGAAATCTTGGCCCCGCCGATGATGGCTACAAAGGGCCGAGCCGGGTCTTCCATGGCGCGATAAAAGTAAGTTAACTCGTTTTTCATCAAAAATCCCGCGGCGGAGACGGAGAAAAACTTGGTAATGGCTACCACGCTGGCGTGGGCGCGGTGCGCGACAGCAAAAGCGTCGTTTATGTAAATATCGCCCAGTCTGGCCAGTTGTTTTGCGAATTCATCGTCATTTTTTTCTTCACCCAAATGAAAGCGAAGATTTTCCAGCAACAGAATATCACCGGCTTTCATTTGCGAAACAAGTTTTTCAACCTCCTCACCCACGCAATCCGGAGCAAAAACAACTTCTTTTTTCAGCAACCGTCCCAAACGCCTTGCCACAGGCGCCAGGCTGAGCTCCGGGACCACCTTTCCTTTAGGCCGACCCATATGTGAAGCCAGGATAACTCGAGCGTCTTCATCCAGGGCGTAGTTTACCGTGGGAAGGATGGTCCTAATTCTGGTATCATCGGTGATGTTCAGATTTTCATCCAACGGAACGTTCAAGTCAACACGAATCAGAAGCGTCTTGCCTTGAATATCCACTTCATTAATAAATTTAAAACGTTCCTCCGGGGGAGCCATAAGTGACGAATATCCAAAGCTATCGGCCATGAGAACTGATCTCCTGTTCAATATTTTAATAATAACAAGTATTCATATTAATTTTTGTTTCAACCGAGGTCAAATATTTTTTTCAAAAAGAAACTTAACCCGAACCGATCTTCCATGCAACTCAAATCAGCGGGCCGCCGGTTCAGCCGAAACAAGAAAGCCCCTGAGAGACCTTTTAAAGGCTGCGGGTCATTAAGAGGGCGTCTTCCTTTTCTTCCTCATAGTAATTTTTACGGCGCCCGGTCACAACGAAACCAGACTGTTCATAAAGTTTACGCGCCGCATGATTCATGACACGCACCTCTAAAAAGACACGCTTCACTCCACGCTCGCGCCCCCAGTCGAACATGTATTCGAGCAGGAGCCGACCCAAGCCCTGCCGTCTTTTATCCGGGCTTACGGCCAGGTTGAGAATATGGATTTCTGTTCTTATTTCCCAAAAAATCAGGTAACCCAGAACCTGATCCGCCTCGCAGACCACAAGGCAGACAGCGCACGATCTGTCCAGCTCTGTCTTGAACCCGGCCCTTGTCCAGGGTCTCCGGTAAGAGGTTTTTTCGATGGATAAAACCTGATCCAGATCGCCGGGTTGCATCGGCTCAATAACAACCCGGTTTAGCAGATGTTTTTTTTCCCTGGAAAGCATCATTTCAGTCTGATGACCGTAAAAAAACACCAAAGCCCGTCACTAGTTATTTCACGAGGCCACGTCTTGAAAAATTTTAATGATTTCAGAAAAAGTTCGAGGAGGGTCGCTCGGGGCATTTTGGATCTCAATGACAACTCCCTGGTCATTCAATTGCTTCAGACTTTTTACGTCGCCCTTATCCAAAGCAATGGAATAGGTTATCTGTTTTTTATCCGGGGAAAAATGCAGGTTGCCCAAATTCAAGTTACTGTACTTCATCCCGGCGTTGAACAGTTCAAGCGCATCCGCGCAACTAATCAGAAGAAGTATGGCGCGCTTGTTTTCCCACCGGCCGTTTTCAATTTCGCGGGCCGCGGCCCTGATGGGCAGGATGGCTACCTCAATATAACTCGGGACGGCCATTTCCATTACCATTCGCCTTATCTTATCACCGGCAACCTCGTCGTTGGCCACAATAATACAATCAGCCCGGATAACAGGGACCCACGCCTCGAGTATCTGACTATGGATCAAACGGCAATCAATCCTAACCAGCTCTAAAGCCATCCTCCTTAAATCTCTCTCATTCTTTTGGATGACGGCCCAAGACTTCGCCCGCCACGTTTATGCTTTTACGTCCATAAGATCCAACAGCCTCAGCCAATTCGTTCAGCTCCATTTTCTCCCGCGACTGGACCAGTTTAATGATCATGGGCAGATTAACACCGGTTAAAACTTCAACTTTCCCGGCCTGCAGAAAAGAAAGACTCAAATTCGAGGGTGTTCCGCCGAACATGTCCGTCAAAATGATTACACCGCCTCCCTGATCAACCTTTTTAATGCTGGCCTCAATCTCTGCGCGCATAGCCTCTGTTGAGTCCTGGGCATCAATCGCGATTGACTCCACCCCGTCTATGCGCCCCAGAATAAATTCGGCCGTACTGATCAAGGCCGAACCCAACTGACAATGCGTAACGATCACTGCGCCAATCATAAGCTTTCCCCTTGATTTAGGTCTCGATGCCGAACCGAAATGCGATATGGTTTTTCCTTGAATCGACGGGCCAGCTCATTTGATATGGTTACTGAGCGATGTTGTCCGCCCGAACAGCCGATGGCAATGGTCAGATATGATTTGCCCTCGTTTTCATAAAGAGGGATCAATTGATCAAGCAAGTTCGAAAAATTTTCGACAAAGAGGCGGCTTTCCTCACTGGCCATGACATATTCCACGACCTGTTCATCCGTGCCGTCCTGGTCCCGCAAGTCGTCCTGGTAATACGGATTTGGCAGAAAACGGACATCCATAACAATATCAGCTTCCTGGGGGAGACCATAGCGGTATCCAAACGAAAGCAACTCGATGGACATACTCGGGCCGGCCTTGGTAAATTTCTGGGTGATAAAATCTCTCAGTTGATGGACATTGAAATCAGAAGTATCCACGACCAGTTGAGCGGCCTCTTTGACCGGTTTCATGGTTTTACGTTCCATTTCAATGGCTTCGAGCAGTTTTCCTTCCTGGGCCAGGGGGTGGGGACGGCGGGTATATGAAAAGTTTCTTATCAGGGTCTCATTGGAAGCCTCGAGAAAGATCATCTGCAAGTCATAATTTTGAGACTGGATGCAGGAAAAAATCTCCTGAAAATTATGGACAAAATTTTTCTCCCGCACATCCATGACAACGGCCAGCCTGAGGAAGTCTTCACTGGTTTGCCTATGCAGGGAAAGAAATTTAGGCAGCAGCAGGACCGGCAGATTATCAATACAAAAGAAGCCCTTGTCTTCAAGGGCGGCCAGAGCCGTGGTTTTCCCTGAGCCGGACAACCCGGTGATAATGATAATATTACCGTGCTTATGCTCCATACAATTTTCCACAACTCCCGCGGTTTCCAAACGGGATTTCAGGGCTGAGGCAAACCGCCTCAAGCGATCGGCCTAAAAATCATCATCCCGGGAAGCGATTGACTTGTAGATCTCCGCCCTTCCCTTAGCGGCCAGAAGCTCTTTTCTGAAAGAGATGTCTTTGAGCAATCGAGAAATCTTGGCCAGGACCTTGAGATGAATTCCCGTGGAATTACCCGGAGCCAGAATCAGGAAAAACAGATGGACGGGCTGTCCGTCCAGCGAGTCAAAATCCACACCAGCCAGGCTCCGGCCAAAAGCGATCAATATTTTATCAATATTATCGCTTTTCCCGTGGGGAATGGCTATGCCGTCCCCGATACCCGTGCTGCCGAGCTTCTCTCGTTCGAGCAAAACCTCGAGCAGAGGTTCCGGGTCTACCTTTTCCTGGGAAGCCAGGGCGGAGCAAAGCTCACCCAGCACCTCTTTCTTGCCCCTGCCAGCCAAACCAGGAATCACCGCCTGTTCTTTCAATAGATCTGTTAATTTCATGATTTAATTCCCATTGATTTGGCTGCTTACTCTGAAATCGGCTCAAGCAGGCCGTAGTTGCCATCATCACGGCGATATAAGACCTTGATGACTTCTGTTTCAGCGTCAGTGAAAACCAAGAATTGTTCCCGTGAAAGTTCCAATTGCAAGACCGCCTCATCCGTATCCATTGGTTTGGCAGGCACCTGCATCGTTCTGATTATCTGCGGTCCCCTGTCGCTTTCGTCCTCAACCTCCGGCGCAATAATATTCATTTGAACGCTTCGAGTCTTCACCCGCTGGCCGGATTTCCGGCCTTTAATCTTTTCCCGATAGCGTCTGGCCTGTCTTTCCATTTTATCAATAACCGTGTCAATAGCGGAATACATATCTTCAGTCTGCCCATGGCCCTTTATCTTAAGGCCGTCGGAAAAGATGGTCACGTCCGCGGTATGCCTGAATTTCTCCACAGACAAAACCACCTGGGCTTCCATGGCAGAATCAAAATATTTCTCAATACGTGAAATTTTGTCATAAGCGTATTCTTTTAATGCGTCTGAAGGTTCCATATGCCGAAATGTAACAGAAAGTTGCATGAGCAATCTCCTTTTATTAATAAATCCTTTATCGAGACCCCGGCAAAACTTCGTCCTTTGACCGAACCCATTGTCAGCCTTCCGCGATTTCAATAAAATTACTTGTTTTTAAGAGGTCTCTTATCATATTCTCCATATGATTAAAAGTGCTTTTTCCTCTTGCTTGACGACAAAATACCTAACATTTCTCGATACTTAGCTACTGTGCGCCGGGCAATATTAATATTGGACGCCCTTAATATCTCCACAATCCTCTGATCAGAGAGAGGCTTTTGCGGGTCCTCGGCGGCTATAATTTTCCGAATTCGCTCCTTAACGCTTTCCGATGCCAAAGATTCTCCATTAAACTTGTTGATAGAGCTGTTAAAAAAGAACTTGAGCTCATAGATCCCCTGCGGGGTATGCACATATTTATTGCTCGTAACCCGGCTGATGGTGGATTCGTGCATTTCTACGTCTTCAGCCACGTCTCGCAGAACCAGCGGTTTCAGGTAGGAGATACCTTTATCCAGGAACTCCCGTTGAAAGTTAACAATAGATTGGGTCACTTTGTAAATAGTCCTCTGCCGCTGGTGGATGCTGCGAATCATCCAAACTGCGGACCGCAGCTTCCCCTGAATGTATTCTTTTGTCTGGGGCGAGACGGCCTTGCGGTTAGTCAGGACATCCCGGTAATACTGGCTAACCTTCAGCCGAGGCAGTCCATCCTCATTTAACACGACCACGTATTTGCCCCCGATTTTATAGACATAAACATCAGGGATGATGTACTGCGCTTCATCGGCTCCATAGGCCCGTCCGGGTTTTGGGTCAAGATTAAGAATAATTTCAACTGCTTCAAATACTTTTTCTTTGGTGGTTTTCAGCTTTTTCGCAATTTTTTGATAATTTTTCCTCTCCAGTTCGGGTAAACACTCATCCACGATTTTTTCCGCGAGGCTTGCTTCCCGACCCAAATATCTAAGTTGAAGAAGCAGGCACTCACGCACATCGCGGGCGGCAACTCCCACCGGGTCCAGCTCCTGAACCCTGGCCAGAACTGATTCCACCTCCGCCACCGTTGCGCTTTCGATCTCGGCAATTTCCTCAAGACTCGCCCGTAAATATCCATCTCTGTCTATGTTGCCTATTATCTGGTTGGCAATGCGGTCTTCCTTGGGTGTGAAGCTGCCCATCCGCCATTGCCAGATCAGGTGGTCCGCCAGGGAAGTCTGCTCTGAAACAAAGGCTTCGTAATTGGTCTCCTCCGGAATTTCACGCATCCCGTGGATGGAAGATGAGCTGTATTCGCTGAGATAGTTTTCCCAATCAATATCTTCCCGGGCTTTTTCTTCGACCCGAACCTCGGCAAAATCATTTTCAGAAACAGCCTTGGGAATCTCACCGTCGGGCCCTGTCTTCTCTTCATTAATTATATCCTCATCCGGCTCTATTTCCAGGACAACATTTTCTTCAAGCTCCTGACGAATGGCCTGCAGCAGTTCCAGCCGGGAAAGCTGAAGCATTTTAATAGCCTGCTGCAACTGGGGAGTCATAACCAGTTGCTGAGAAAGTTTGAGGCTTTGTCGTAGCTGCAGGGCCATTGATCTATATCTTATCCCTTGAAAGAACTAAAGTTTAAAATTCTCTCCCAGATATATTTTGCGAGCCAATTCACTGGCGATGATTTTTTCGGGCGTGCCTTCCTCTATAACCACGCCTTCGTTGAGGATATAAGCGCGGTCGCATACTCCCAGGGTTTCCCGGACATTGTGATCTGAGATCAAAATTCCGATACCGCGCTCCTTAAGCTGCAAAATAATATTCTGGATGTCAATGACAGCCAGCGGGTCAATCCCGGCAAAAGGTTCATCCAGAAGGATGAATACCGGTTCCGTGGCCAGGGCCCGGCTTATCTCCACGCGCCGCCGCTCACCACCGGACAGGGCATAGGATTTTGTCTTGGCTACATGCGCGATACCCATTTCCTCAAGCAGATTTTTCAAACGGCGTTTCCGCTCGGCCTTGGAAAGGTGCAGGGTCTCTAAAATAGCCAGGATGTTGTCCTCCACGCTTAATTTTCGAAAAACGCTTGGCTCCTGGGGGAGATAGGAAATGCCTCGCCGGGCGCGTTTGTACATCGGCGTGCGGGTCAGTTCGGTTTCATTCAGAAAAACATGCCCGTCATCCGGACTAATCAACCCGACGGTCATATAAAAGGTGGTGGTTTTCCCGGCCCCGTTGGGTCCCAAGAGTCCCACGATCTCACCCTGGAGCAGGGTAAAAGAAACCTGGTCCACGACCCTTTTGCGCTTATAGCTTTTAACCAGCTTTTCAGCTCTAAGCTCGACTGCCGGCGTTCTATCCGGGAGGTCTTGCAAGGCAGATCTCCTGAGAGGCAAAGAAGACATTACTCCTTAACCTCACTGCTGCTTTTTCCCGAACCGGGCTTAACCGCTTCCCTGGACGGCTGATAAAAGGTGGCCTTAACTTTTTTCTCAAGTCCACTTTCAATGACACTGCGGTCCTCGTCAAGATAAACCGTTATTCGATCACCGCTCAAGAAATCCTTGCCGCGCCATACACGGGGCGAACCGGTCAAGGTAATAAGACGTGACTTGGCGTCATATATCGCTTTTCCGGAAAGAGCGATACGATTTTTCATAACAATCTTCACATTGCCTTCCGCCTCTACCCGGATGATTTCACGATGAATTTCTGTTTCTGGGTTTTGAACAGGCGGAGACGTTTTTGAGCCGGATGAGGAGGCCTCAGCGCGTATATCTTTTTTTTTCGTTTTTTTCTTGGCCCTGACTTCTTTATAAAAGGCGCGTGCCTGGTCGCAGGTAAGTACAAAATCTTCCCAGCGAATGGTAACATTGCCATTCAGCAAGATCAGTTTTTTATTATCATCCGCTTCGAGCCGGTCGGTGGCGATCTGTATGGAGTTTCCATGGATCTTTTTTTTCTTGGCCGGGGCCGGGACAGGTTTAGGTTTCGGCTGTTTCCGATCGCCCGAAGCCGTATCCTTTATCCCTGTTTGATCCTGGGCGGGCACAGCCGTTTGCGCGGGGGGACCGAAGAGGAAAAAAGAAAATATAAATATAAAAACGCAGGTTACAGAAATTCTCATTTCTGTTATTAACTCCTTAGGTTGTGTTAAAAAGGACCCTGGCTTTCCGGCCTATGCGCAAGCGGCGGTCTTTAATATTCAGGGAGAGGAGACTGCCATTCAGGGTAAGGTTGGGGCCCATGATTTGAAAACGGCCCGGAACAAAGACTCTCCCTGTTTCAACCTTGTAAATCAATTCGTTTGTGGTCAGGCGGTAACCGGCAAGATTATGAATCAGAACATGGCCGGTCAGGCGAACCATTTTGGCTTTTCGGTCATAGACGGCCTTGTCACTGCTAATAATTACCCGGCCTTGCCGCACGTCAAAAAGGGCGATTTGGACTTTGTCAAAATGAAGAAGCTGGCTGAACCGGGAATACCTCATGGTGTCGGCTTTTAAAGTCCATTCCTTGCGTCCTTGCTTAATATCTGTGTAATTCACCCCGGTTAAGTGCATATCCACGTTTCCGGGCAGGAGACTGACACTCCGCTCCGGTCTCGAAGCCAACTGTTTCCTGGTAAAAAACAGGCCCGAACTGACCGCACCCAGCACCAGCAAGGTCATGAGGAGCAGGACTATGAAGGTACGCCTTTGAAATAAACTCATTATTCAGAAACCAACTCGCTAAAAGATTCTTTTCCTGTTTAAATAATATCAAGGAAGTTTGGGAGTGTAAAGCAAATATTGTGCCGATCTACACCCTTCGTCGGATAAAAAATGCTGAGGAGAAGGATAAGACGTCCGGCGCGGGTTAAAAATACCCGGCCGTTATTTTTTCCCAATGCCCTTGACCTTTTAATATCATTTCAGCCATTTCTCTCACGGCGCCTTGACCGCCGCCGCACCCGCAGACGTAATGAGCCGCTTCTTTCACCTCGGGGCTGGCGTCCGCCGGCGCCATGGCCAGTCCAACCCGGCGCAGTACGGGCAAATCAATAAGATCGTCGCCGGCAAAGGCCGTCTCCCGGTCGGTCAGGTTCAGTTCGTTCAAAATTTCTTCGTAAACCGGAAGTTTTACCTTGGCCCCCTGGCGAACGATGTTTACTCCCAGTTCCTCAGCCCGATGTTTCACCGCCCGGCTCTCGCGGCCGGTCAGAAAGGCGATTTCAATTCCGGCCCGCTTCAGCCATTTCAGGCCGCTGCCATCCCTGACATTAAAGAACTTACTCTCAAGCCCATTGTCATCCAGAACGATTCGCCCGTCAGTCAATACGCCGTCCACATCAAAGATAACCAGCTTAACAGGCTTAATGCGGTCCTGATTAATACTCACTTAGGCTCTCCTTTTTCCCGCTGTTTTGACGAGAGCGTCTATTTCTTTTAAAACACGGAGCAGGTCAGAACATTGATCCTGCGGAAGAGAATTGGGGCCGTCACACAAGGCCCGGTCAGGGTCAGGATGCACTTCCATGAAAACGCCGTCCACACCGGCCGCCACGGCGGCCCTGGCCAGGGTTCCGATAAACTCCCTCTGGCCGCCGGAAGCGCCCCCGGCCCCGCCGGGGAGCTGTACGCTATGGGTGGCGTCAAAAATAACCGGATAGCCGAACGACCGCATAATGGGCAGGGCTCTCATGTCCACCACCAGATTATTGTAACCAAAGGAGGCGCCCCGTTCGGTGATCATCAATCTTTCATTGCCCGCGGCAGTAATTTTCTGGATAACATATTTCACATCCATGGGCGCGAGAAACTGACCTTTTTTGACATTCACCGGCTTGCCGGTTCTCGCGGCCGCATAAACAATATCTGTCTGACGGCTTAAAAAAGCCGGAATCTGGATAACGTCTAAGTAGTCAGCCGCTATCTCGGCTTCCCCCACAGAGTGCACATCACTGATGACCGGCACCCCCACTTCTTCCCGAACCTTCTTGAGCAGGGGCAGACCTTCTTCCAGGCCGGGGCCGCGGTAGGAATTGATGCCGGTGCGGTTGGCCTTATCATAAGAGGCTTTGAAGATATAATTCAGCCCGAGTTTTTTTGTTTCGGCGGATAAAAACCTCGCCAGGTCCAGAGTCATGTCCGGATCCTCGATGACACAGGGGCCGGCTATCACCAGAAGGGGCTGTCCTTCGCCAACGGCTATATCCCCGATTTGCACAACTTTGGTCATAGATTCTCTTTCTGCTCCCCAATAATAATGAAAACGCTGCCCGGTTTCTGCCTCAAGAAGCGGAAGCTTCTTTCTTCTGGTTCTTATAGTCGAGGGAGGCTTTTATGAATTTGCGGAAAAGAGGGTGAGCGTTCATGGGGCGGGACTTAAATTCCGGATGAAACTGACAGCCCAGGAACCATGGGTGATCTTTCAATTCCATAATTTCCACAAGCTGGTCGTCTGGAGAAAGGCCGGACAGGACCATGCCCGCGTCAGTGAGAATTTTCCGGTAGTCATTGTTGAATTCGAAGCGGTGGCGATGTCTTTCTGAAATTTCCTTGGTGCCATAAGCCTCGAAAGCTTTGGTGCCAGAAACAAGCTTACAGGGATAAGCCCCCAGGCGCATGGTTCCGCCGAAGTCCGAGTTCTTGTCCCGGTGCTCCACCTTCTTGGTCCGGTAATCATACCATTCATGCATCAGGAAGATAACCGGGTGCGGTGAATCCGGGTCCATTTCCTCGCTGTGCGCACCTTTCAGCCCGGCCAGGTGACGGGCGATTTCCACGACGGCCATGTGCATGCCCAGACAGATACCGAAAAAAGGCACCCGGTTCTCCCGGGCGAACTGAACCGCAGCCACCTTGCCTTCTATTCCGCGGGACCCGAACCCGCCGGGAACCAGGATACCGTGGACCTGCGCCAGAAACTTATCCGCGCTTTCCCGCTCAATCTCCTCCGCATCCACAAATTCCAGTTTTACCTTGGCCTCATTGGCGAAGCCGCCATGGAACAGGGCTTCGTTGAGGCTTTTATAAGATTCCCTGAGGTCAACATATTTCCCCACAATAGCTATGGTCACTTCGTCTTTCGGGTTTTTAATCCGCTCGATCAATTTCTGCCATTGCCCTAGCTGGGGAGCGCGGGTCCATATATTCAGAAGCTGAACAATTTTTTCATCAAGGCCTTCATCATGAAACCGGAGCGGGCATTCATAAATATTCTCCACGTCTATGGCTGTAATCACGGCGTCAGGTTCGACGTTGCAAAACAGGGATATCTTGCTCTTGAGGGAAGCATCAAGAAATTTCTCGGTTCGGCAAAGCAGGATGTCCGGCTGGATCCCGATACCCCTCAGCGTGGCCACGGAGTGCTGAGTCGGTTTGGTCTTGACCTCGCCCGAAGCCTTGATATAAGGCACCAGGGTCACGTGGATGTAAATCACGTTTTCCCGGCCCAGATCCAGGCGCAACTGCCTGATGGCCTCCAGAAAGGGCTGGCTTTCGATGTCTCCCACGGTCCCGCCGATCTCTATGATGGCCACATCCACACCATCAGCCACGGCCCTGATGCAGTTTTTTATTTCATCCGTGATATGAGGAATGACCTGGACGGTTCCGCCCAGGTAATCACCCCGTCTTTCTTTTGTTATGACTGAATAATAGATGCTTCCCGAAGTAAAATTATTGCCCCGGCCCAAAACCGCGTGGGTGTAGCGCTCGTAATGCCCCAGGTCCAGATCGGTTTCCGCTCCGTCGTCGGTAACGTAAACCTCGCCATGCTGGAAGGGGTTCATGGTCCCCGGATCGACATTGATATAGGGATCGAGTTTCTGGAGCGTAACAGTAAGGCCGCGGCTTTCCATCAATGCCCCGATCGAGGCCGCAGCCAGACCCTTCCCCAGCGAAGAAAGCACCCCGCCAGTGACGATAATAAATTTACAGTTCATATAACGGCCCACCTTGGAGAGTAAGGAAAAAGAACTAACCGGGCCTCAGAAGGCCACTTTAAAATAACCCAAAGCAAAAGGGGATGTCAAGGGTCATCATCCCTTTGGCCTATCGCGCCGACCCCGTTCCGGGCCGCGGCGCAGCGACTTGACGAGGCCGGGGCCGGCTGAAGGAAATTCGGCCTCTCATGTGGAAGTCAAGAAACGCGCTTTGATGTTTCAGCGCGCCTGTGGTAAAGAATAGGTCATCTTGAGAGAGGGTGAAGTTTGATGAAAAGAGTCTTTATTCTTTTTCTTTACGCGCTTATCCTGGCCGGGGCCATCCCGGCCCGGGCCGGGTCTATCACCATGCAGACCTATGCCACCTCCACCTTGATGGACGACGGGGGGGTCAGGGTGAATGTCACCACCACCAACATCGGCCATGAGGCGGCGATGAACGTCCAGGTACACGCCATCTTTCAGGATACCAGGAAATCCAGCAAAATAATCCCCTTGCTCAAGCCCCGGCAATCCTACCGCACCTCTATCGACATACAGCCCGGACTGGCCCTGCCCGGTTCCTATCCGATTGAGATTCTTGTGGATTTCCACGATGCGAACGGTTATCTTTTTTCCAGTCTGGCTCACACTTCCTTTGTTTACAAGCAAGGAGTCAATAACCAGGTCTTTGTCAAGGCGGCGGAAACTGTTCTGACCGGGAGCACCAAGATGACTCTCGAAGTGCTCAACACGGACCGGACTGACCGGGAAGTCACGATTCGCCTGATCGTACCGCGTGAATTACGGGTCAGCCCGGCCAGACAAACCGTGCGCGTCAAGGCCCGGGGAAAAAGCAAGGTGAGCTTCAGGCTAAAAAATTTTTCGGCTCTTGAAGGTTCCGCCTACCCGATCCTGTCTTTCCTGGAATACGTGGCCGACGGCCTTCATTACAGCAATGTGGCCGAAAGCAGGGTTCAAGTCACGGCGCCGCAAAATTTCTTTAAAAGGCACACCCCGGCCCTGATTATCGTCACCGCGGTCCTGGGAATCATCGTGGTCCTGTTCCAGATCACCAGGTCCGCAAGAAAGGGTTAAGAGATTTGATCCGGCTCCGGCTGAACCAGAAAAACCTGAACCGGGCCGGGGCCCTCGGCCTGTTTCTGCTGATCTATATTTTTCTGCTGACCTATCTCAAGCCTCAGCTCATTTTCAAAGATACGATTATCACCGGCGGCGACACGGCCAGTCATTATTTAACCGCTGTATACTTTAAAAATCACCTTCTGCCGCACTGGCGTATCATGGGCTGGTTCCCGGGCAACTACGCCGGGTTCCCCATGTTCCAGTTCTACTTCCCCCTGCCTTTTTTGATCATGAGCCTCCTTAGCCTGCTTACGCCCCTGACCATCGCCTTCAAAATCGTCAGCCTGGCCGGGGTCTTCAGCCTGCCTCTCGGGGCATACCTCTGTCTCAAACAGATGGGCTTTAAGTCCCCCGAACCAGCGCTGGGCGCGGTTTTCAGCCTCCCTTTCCTCTTCATGGAGGCCAATTCCATGTGGGGAGGCAACATCCCCTCGACTTTCGCCGGCGAATTCGCCTATGGCCTGGGGCTGACCCTGGCCGTGATATATCTGGGGCGTTTCTTTCGCAGTATTGAATCCGGCCGGCATGTTCTGTCCAACGCCCTCATCCTGGCGCTGGTGGGCCTGTCCAATGGGTACACGCTTCTTTTCTGCGTGGCCGGGGTGAGCTTTTTTCTGATCACGACCCGGGACTGGCTTTTCAAGCTGGTCTATATCCTTAAGGTGAATCTTCTGGCTTTTTGCTTCATGGGCTTCTGGATTGTGCCGCTTCTGTTTTTCATGCCTTACACCACCCCATATAATTTTGTATGGATTTTAAACGACTTTTCCAGGGTAATCCCCCGAATTCTCTGGCCCTTCACGGCTTTCAGCCTCCTGGGCGCCGCTTTCAGCCTGCCTCTTTCGCGGCACTGGTCATTCATAAATGAAAAAGCCCTCTTTTTTCTGTATTTAATTTTTCTCAGCTTCACCCTTTACCTGACCGCCCCCAAGATCGGGCTGGTGGACATTCGTTTCATTCCTTTGGGGCAGGTTTTCCTGGTTCTTCTCGGCGCGGCGGGCGCGGGGCGCCTGCTCGGTTATTTGCGTTTAAAATCCGTCGCGGCCCTGGCCCTGGCCCTGGGGACTGTTATCTGGACCGCTCACCAGACGCAATTTATCGGCCGGTGGATGGAATGGAACTATTCCGGTTATGAAAACAAGCGGCTTTGGCCCGCATTTAAAGAGCTCAATGATTACCTCAGGGGAAGCTTCGCCGACCCGCGCGTCGCTTATGAGCATGCCGCTGAAACCCGCGCGGTCGGATCTTTACGCGCCTTTGAGCTGCTGCCTCTTTTTGCGGGCCGGGCCACCCTGGAGGGACTGTATATGCAGTCCAGTCTTTCCGCGCCTTTTGTCTTTTATATCCAGTCCGAAATCTCGGAAACCTACTCCTCGCCGCTGTCGAATTATAATTACAGCCGCTTCGATCTCGTGAAGGCGCAGGATCACCTGGCCCTCTTTAATGTGAGTCATTATGTAACCGTGACCGGCGAGGCCAGGTCAAGGGCCTTGAAAACACCCGGCTTAAAGCTGGAAAGGGAATTTCCGCCCTTCGCCCTGTTCAGGCTGATTAAAAACATGAACCGCTATGTGATACAGCCGGACTGCAAACCTGTCCTGGTCGTTTCGTCGAATCCCAAGGCGGACGCCTTTGCCTGGTTCAGGCGCGGCAGCCTCGAGGTGCCGGTGGTCTTCGCCGCAAAATACACCGCGGCGGAAAAGAGTCTTTTTGCCGCGGTTATTAAAGCCGAGAAAATAAAGGACTGGACCCGCGACCTCCCCCGCGAACCTCTCCCGGCCGCAACGGAACTGAAAGAGACGGTCCGGGACAGCGAAATCATCATCAAAGGAGCCACTCCCGGCCGCCCGTTATGGATAAAGGTATCGTATCATCCAGGCTGGCGCGTTGAAGGCGCTGATCGAATCTGGCGGGCCGGGCCGGCCTTTATGCTCATTTTTCCGACCAAGACCGAGGTTCGTCTCTACTTTGGAAGAACCCGGCCGGAATACCTGGGTCTGCTGCTGAGCGTTATCGCCGGTCTTGGGGTCCTGGCCCGGTTATTCCCGGTACGGGCTAAACCGGTTGAACCAAATTACTCCACCATTCTCGACCGCCCCCTGGCCGGACTGACCGCTTTAATCCGGCCCCGGGCCAGCCTTATTTTGTACGCCGTGTCGGCATCGGCCCTGGGCCTGGTTCTTTTCCTCATCTTCGCGGTGCATTATCAAGACCCGACCATCTACTACAACC
>CAZVRN010000027.1:0-15351 GCA_964629485.1 uncultured Thermodesulfobacteriota bacterium
CTCGAAAGTACGCGCTCTGCCTATAATTCTTGAAAGAAAATATTCGGCGCCCATACCAGGATGCAAGCCAAGCTTGACAAAGGTAAATCCAATTTTGCTGCTGGCTGCGGCATATCTCATATCGCACGCCAGCGTCAAACACCCCCCGGCGCCGATAGCGTGACCATTTATGGCGGCTATGGTCGGTATTTTCAATTCCAAAATTTTAAGGAAACAATTATAGAATTCATAACCGTTTTTCTGATTTTCAATAGGACTTGACCCTATCCTTGCTTCTATCCTATCCAGATTACCGCCGGCACTGAAAGCCCTGCCTGCCCCCGTGACAACCACGACCTTGATCTTAGAATCTGCTTTTATTTCTTCCAGGGCTTGTATAAAATCATGCGCCATCTCGTCGCCCATGGCATTGAGCTTTTCCGGCTGATTTAAAGTCAATATACCTACCCGGTCTTTCCTTTCCAATGTAACCGCTTGATTATTCATCTAAATTCCTCCTCACAGTTTTAGCCCCGGAAATGTCTTCATTCCCTTTAAAGAACTCTTTACCTGGAACAATACTCTCCCCGGCTCTCACCATGAAACAAACTTGAATAAAATCAAGAATTATCCGATAACGCGTCTATGTGTCAAGGATAAAGCACTTCGGCGATGGAATATGAAACAAAGATTGTGGCTCTTATTCAACCTTTGGATAATGAACCGTAACGGTATTAAGGAGATACAAGTTCGGGAGAAGGGATGTCTGAGTCAATCTCTGCTCTTGCCAACCATAGTATGCCTCTTCAAATCTCATCATCCTCACCTCTTGTAACACCTCTGCTCGTTTCATGGATCATCCTCCTAAAAAAAAAATCATCCACGATCGGTCAACTCATGTGCCACCTAATTCGGTCATATCATGTGCTACTGACATAGCTACAACAACCTGTTGTAAGGTTGACATTTTTTGTGGTAACATAAAAAATAAATGAAAGAACTGGTTAATATTTAATCTTTTGCAATATAAATGGCCCTGTTTTATAAAATTTTTACCCTTAAATAACACGTATAAGTTGGTTCAGATAAACCATCAATGGTGATATTATGAAAAAATCAGCACGCCTACTTGATAATTTTCTTCATCTCTCATCAGAGGTAAAAAAATGGACGGGATAAATAAAGCAGAACCTGATGGCCTTAAAGGAAGTCGGAAGCAAGGCTGGATGGTTTCCGTGATTGAGGGAAAGCCCCCTTCGGCGCCATGTCACCGGGAAGCGCGAAGCGAAGAAACTATTAAAGAATACGCTGCCTTATGGCAGGGTGGTAGAACTGGGTTAAAGGATGAAAAGAAAGCAGTGATTCATTCCAGTTGCGACGTCGTTCCCTGTTATTCTTTTCAGTTTGCCGGGGATGATTTCATATTAATCGGGCACAATAATACATTCGGGCAAAAAAATGTCTTCAACCCGGATGCTTACCTGGGCAAAAAAGCTTCAGAAATATTCGGAGATCACCCGAACATGCTGAACGATATCTGGAAATGTTACGAAGGAAAAAACACCAGTATACGCCGCGTGCGAAGACGTATGCTGCCTGACGGCCAGAACAGGGAACGGGTTGTCTTATATAATTTTATCGCTCCGGATGTGGTGCAGGTTATTGTGCATGACGAAACAGAACTTCAACTTATACGCGGAGTCCTGAATGAACACGAAAAAAAATACCGCAGTATTTTTGAGTCCGCCCTGGCCGGGATCTACCGATACCGCATCAGAGACGGGAAGATTCTGATGGCCAACCAAGCCCTCGCCAATATGCTGGGATATGACTCGGTGCGGCAGTTTATGGCCGAATATGTTGATCCCAAGGTTTATCTTTCCCACGACAAGCGCAAGATGTTGATTGAGCGGCTTAAACAAAACGGCAGAATTGACAACTTTGAATTTGAAGCGGTGAAGCGGGACGGCACGCTTGTTCCTTTATTCGTCAGCGCGAACTATGATCCCGAGCAGGGGTACCTTGACGGAGTAACCATAAACATCCAGGAACGCAAGCAGGCCGAAGAGGCGATCAGGGATTCGAGACAAAGGTTGCGGATGCTGTCAGCTCAACTATTATCTGCACAGGAACGTGAGCGAAAACAAATCGTCAGTGAACTTCATGATAGCATCGGGCAATCGCTGACCGCGGTTAAATACGGGATTGAAAGCATTATTGAAGAATTGGATATAGAACCTCCCGCCGCGCTCAAGTCAGAGCTCTCAGCCGTCCTTTCCATCATCAAGTGGATTACAGACGAAATTCGAAACATCCAGGCCAACCTCAGGCCGCCGATCTTGGACGACCTGGGACTGCTTGCCGCAGTTTCATGGTTTTGCCGCAAATTCCAGATGATTTATTCAAAAATACGTGTTATACGACGCCTCGAAATCAAAGAAAGCGATATCCCGGAACCCCTTAATATTGTTATTTTCAGGATCATGCAGGAAGCCTTGAACAACGTGGCCAAACACAGTAATGCCGAATGCGCTATTATTTCTCTTTCAAAAATAGACTCTGCCGTTGTTTTGACTGTTCAGGATAACGGACAAGGATTCAATCCAAAAGAGTTGTTTGATGTAAAAAAATTTTTAAAGGGATTTGGGCTGCATACAATGAGAGAGAGGGCCGAACTTTCAGGCGGAAGGTTCGAAATTGATTCTGACAGGGCAAAAGGCACCATGATCCGAGCCTCGTGGCCCCTTACGTAATCGTGGATAAATGGATTTGACTTAGGGCCATTTATCATAAATAATTAAAAAATTAACCGCACGCAACAGTGCTGATAAGGGTTTAATGAAGGATCTGTATCAAACAATTGTAACCAATTTAAGGAATCTGATGGCGCGCGTCCTCGAGGCAAAGCTTGACATGAATGAATTCCTTTACGACGTGGCCAACGCGGCAAAGGAACTTGAACCGGAGCTTATAAGAGCGCGTGTTTATGAAGTTAATTTCATAGAAAACAGGCTCTTTTTACGCGCTTCCAGCGGGGATAAAGGAAGTGACGTAAATCCTGATGAAATATCCCTGGTCATTATGCCCCACACAATTACCGGCGACGCTGTTATCGAAAACCGTGTTATTATTGCTTCGCGCCTCAACGTTTACGCCAAAAGCCGTTTTAATGTAGATGAATTTGCTCGTGCAGCATTTCCTATTGAATTTACAGATGAAGAAGCGCCGGAAGGCCGCACCAAATATGTACTCGTGGTGGACAAGAAAGAAGGTGCAGGGCCGTTTTCCCCGGACGTTATCGGGGCCCTTAAGGATTACTCAGCTCTGGCCGGTCTGGTCATATCAATAAAGGAATATCGGGATAAGTTGAATCAGTATTACGAGGAAAACCGAAATTTGATACTATCAGGACGCCATTCAGCTTCCATCGCGCATGATATCCGCTCCCTTAATATTGGAGTAGCCGGTTTCTTGAATCTGGTTTTGAATCGACTGGGCGAGACTCAGGAAGGGGCGATTCCTAAAGTGGATAAGAGGGGTTTGATCATGGCCCGTGACAACTCCCGGCAAATTGAAAACTTGCTTAAAAATTTTTCCATGTTTAACCGGTCGGAGCTCATAATATATCGGGATACAGATCTTGTAAAAGTGGTGAGGGACAAATTAAACTCCCTGAAAAGCCGGGTTGATTATGAGCGAAAGTTTAATTTTGATCTTGATGTACCTCAAGGGGATTCCGGCCTGCTCGTCGACGCGGATTGGTTCAGTACAGTTATTGAGAATCTTGTGAAAAACAGTATCGAAGCTTGTGAGAAGAATTGCCACATCTCGGTTAAGATAATAAAAACCTGCACCAAGGTTGTCTTGACCTTTGAGGATAATAGCGGAGGCATCCCCGCTGATCTTTTGCCTCACATATTCAACCCGTTTGTTTCCAGCAAAAAAAGAGGTCAGGGCCTGGGTCTGGCCAATGCCCGTAAAGTCGTTGAAGATCATGAAGGGGAAATATCCGTAAAGAATAAAGAAGGCCGCGGAGCAGTCTTCACCATTGAATTTCCTTTAAGTCCTTAGACAGGCCCGCCGCTTAACCTCGCCGCGGTTAAATCCAATCTGAGACTTTTTAAGAATTCGTCTTAGAGCTTAACTCATCTTTTCATTGAAAGAATGAATAAATATCTTGTGTATCACGGCCTGAAAAGGTAATTTATTAGAATAGATTCAGATGTTAAATTTACTGACTGGCGAGGCTGATAATATTAGGGATGGCTGCCTATAATAAAAAAGCACTGGCTCATCTTGGAAGACGCCTGGTACATAATCAAGCCGCCTTTTCTCTTAATAATGCTTTAAGGCATCAAGAGTTATTGCGCCATAGTATTCCTCAATTTCGCACGGTCTTTCTTTCAGTGCCTTTTTTACTCCAGATGAACCACCCAGGGATTCCGGGATACGTTGATTCAGAGGATGTGCCTCGCGGTGTTCATGGATTCGAGCGCTCGGACTTTTGTCGAATCAAACTGGATCTTACCAAGGATCTCAAGCTAGAACGTCGTGAGATTCTTGCCCTGCAGCCCGTGGTGGAATCCCTCTTTCTCATGGGCAGTTCAGGATCAGTGGGCTACACTGCTTCATCTGATCTTGATTATTGGGTCTGTATTGATCAACAAAAGCTAAATCACCAAGAATTCGCGCTGTTCCAACAAAAACTCAAATTAATTAGCGAATGGGCGGAAAAGGAACATGAAGTTGAAGTCACTTTTTTCCCAATCGATCTGGCCGACCTGGCCGCCAACCGTTTGACTCATCTGGACGATGAGGAGCCGGGGGATGTATTGCCGCTTATGCTCAAGGAAGAAATGTACCGAACCCTGCTCCATGTGGTGGGACGCATACCTTTATGGTGGACTGTTTCATCAGGAACTTACTTTGATGACTACCAACAGATAGCCATGCACCTTGAATTGGTTCCCAACCCGAACTTTTTCCCGCAAGATTTTATTGATCTCGGTTTCCCGCAAAAACCGCCGCCAAAGGAGTATATCGCGGCTGCTCTTTGGCAGCTCCATAAAGCTAAACACGATCCTTTCAAGGCAGCCATGAAAACCATTCTTCTCCTCGAACAAGCAGAATCAGGGCTCAGGGCGCCTCTATTATGCGATCAGCTAAAGGAGAAGATACTTTCGAGCCCTAAAGATCAGCTCCCGATTGACCCTTATATCCTGACTATCCGCCGTGTTCTTGATTATAGTCAAAAAAGTTTGCCCATAGAGGATTTGGATTTAATCAGGACCTCCATATATTTCAAATTATATTCGCCGCTGGGCGCAACGACTTTGGATAAAAACAGCCTCAAGGTCCGCTTTTTGGAAGAACTTATAAAAGACTGGGGCTGGAGTCAGACCAAGGTCAGACAAATGGAGCATTACCATGAGTGGCCGGAATCCCGCAAGTTAGCCCTGGGAGAAGAAGTGAATAATCTGCTACGTAATCTTTATACGAGAATCAGCAACCGGCTGCGGGCCGATTTTCCAACTCAGGTTAAACTTGATCAGGATTTGGCCACATTGCACCTCCAGATGTTGGCTCGTTATTCCACGCATGAAGCAAAGGTGGAAACCTTGCCTTCTGACCAACATAGAAGGAGTTTGCCCTCAGAGTTAACCCTGGTTTTTGAAGATAATCGTTGGAATCTTTATGCCGGACTTACCAAGGGGTCAATAACAGGAGAGCAGGAAAGGTTAATATACACCTGTGAGAGAGCGGCTCGAGCCGCTGCATGGCTGGTCAACAACAACCTCTTCACCCCTTCCTTAAAGTTATTATTGAAGTCCGGTCCGGACTTCAACCGCGAAACTTTTTTTAACCTTTTAGAAATATTACAAAAAAAGTTCGCCGAGGTGGATTTAAAAAATTTAAGTCGCGAAAAAACACCGGTGCCGCGTAAAACAGGTCGACAACTCCTGATCATTAACCTTGAAGAACCACCGCATCAGGTAAACATAATTACCGCAGAGCTGATCTATCGTACGACATGGGGGGAACTTTGCCATGAAAATCTTACAATCAAGCATAACACCAATAATATGGTCCAATATAGCGATCTCATCGAACAGGTCTTAGATTCTGAAGATCTCAGATGGGATGATGTGATGGTCTTTGTTCATCCCACAATGGCCGGGAAAGAAATAAAAGATACTTTTAAGACTGTTGTTTCTCTCAATCTTCAACAGCGGGAGGCCTCGGTTGAGACGAAAAATCAAACTTCAAAATTAAAATTGGACATAAATTGAAAAAATCGTTAAAATAAAATAAAAAAACAATATGTTAGGGAACAATCCTTGTCCACTTCGCGTAACTTAAGTTTCCTGGTTGTGGGAGACGATCCTATATTAAGTAAAACTGTGGTCAGCTCTCTTAAGGACATGAGCTATAATAATATCATGGAGGCTCAGAACGGCGCTGAAGCCTGGTCTTCGATAAAAAGCAGCCACATCGACTTTGTTGTATCATCCTGGGACCTGCCGGATATGACCGGTGTTGCCCTCCTTAGAATCATTCGAGCCGACTTGAAGTACAGTTTCATGCCCGTCTTGTTGATAGCTGATCAAATCACCAAAGGACAGGTTATCGAGGCCGGCGAGGCCGGCGTTAGCGATCTGATCCTACAGCCTTTTTCTCCAGATACCTTCAAGAAAAAAATTAAAAGTATCATTCAGGTCGATTTGGATCCCAAAAACATTGAAACCGAAATGAATTATGCCCAGGGCGTAAAGTTCATGAAGGAAGGACGCTGGAATGAGGCGCTTACGTCTTTTAAACGAATTTTATCCATAGAAAAGGAAAGTGCGGAAGTCTACTACAACATGGGATATATTCAGACCGCTCAAGGCAATTACGACGAAGCCATCCTCTGCTTCCGCAAGGCTACACTAATCAATAATCACCATGCCAAGGCTTATGAAAAAATGGGCGAAGTTTATACCAAGCTCGGTCAAAAGGAAGAAGCAGAACAAGCCCTCCAGTTGGCCGCGGACATTTATATTGACAAAGAAATGAATGAAAACGCCGAACAGATCCTTATTGAAGTAGTCAAACTCAACCCAAATACTGTTAATGTCTATAATTCACTGGGTATAGTTTATCGGCGGCAGGGGAAATATCACGAAGCCATCCAGCAATACGAAAAGGCCCTTAAAGTCAATCCTGAAGATGAAAATATTTATTATAATATGAGTCGGGTTTACATGACGCTGAAAGAATACGAAAAAGCCAGAGAATCCGTGAGCCGGGCCATTAAATTAAATCCAAATTTTAAAGAAGCAAAAGAACTGCTCGAATCCATGAATATGCGATTCGAATAATTTTAACAGATCAAGAGTGACAAGCTTTTTATTATTCAAAACTTAAGGCAGTATCTTCACCATCTCTTCACCATCGAGCTTCACCCAAAATATCTACGCGTTTAACGCGAGACAGAAGCTCCGGTAATGTAGCCAATGAGGCAAACAATCCGAATAAGGCAACAATTATAAACACATAATCGAGCAAAAGCAGAACTTCATTGTTCCCCTCCAAGGAAAGTGCTTCAAGGACATAATTGAATTTAAAGGCTGAAAAAAGCCAGGCTCCTAAAAGAGAAAAGCAATATCCGAAAAGAAAGCGTCTGAAAAGCTTTTTCAGAGAATGTTTTTGGGCAGCCATGTAAGAAACCTCACCAGAAGATGAAATGAACCTGAGTTCTCCACCTCAACAAAGGGTTAGTATTTCGAAATGATAAACTCGAGCCGTTTTAGGAAAAAGGCCTGACCGCCATTCCAGGTTCACGGTCAGGCCTTTCCCCTGATTTCTGATTTTTTTAAACTCCGGTCACGTTCGATCCGGTTCCGTTGTGCCGAACAGTTTAAGTGATTGCTATCGTATCCAGGTTTTTCCAGATTTCTGCAATTTCATTCGGGTCCACATCAAAAACAGAACCTGTGGGGGCCAGTGATTCACTTTTAACGAAATCAGGATACGGATGAACCTTGTTTATCTCAGCCCCTTCGTTAAACTGTAGTTCTGTTTTTAAAGTTTCCCGGCCTATTTTATAAAGGTCATCCACGCTGACGTTCAGGCCGTAACGGGCGTTAATCAAATTTTTCAGGAATTCCATTAAGACCTGTTTATCGGTCGGCGCTGCGAGGTTGCAATAACCCAGCGCATCCAGCGCAGCGTTAAATATTTGTGATATCAGAGATTTTTCTACCTGCCCTTCTTTGTTCAGGGGATCATCATAGGAAATACCCGCCGTATGATCCGCACCCATAGGACTGGTATGGTATGTAACACCGGTGGCTTTGGTTACTCGAGGATCATGCGCCGGAATTGCCTGGCCTTTAAATGCCGGGATACGAGTTATCCCCAGGGCCTTAGCGGTAGAAACAACCCCGTTCGCCAGGGTGACACCGAGTTCGGTTCCTTTTTCGACTTCTTCAAGCAGGGCCATAGCGGAATCCGCATTACCCATCTCCATCTTGCCGGCGCTGGCCGCCACCCCCATGGCGCTGCCCAGTTCAATAGTATCGATACCCAGGTCATCGCATAGGCGGTCAAACCGGGCTACGGCATCGGGGTCGTTAATGCCTAAATTCGTTCCCATAAGCGCCAACGTCTCGTATTCAAAGCTGGAGGTCAGGTATTTTCCGTCAGGATCGTTGTAAACTACCGAGCATCTGACGATACAGCCGGGCATACAGCCGTCCATGGAACCACCCCTCTGTTGATTATTCTGTTCAATAGCCTTTCCGCTGAGCTTTTCAAAACCTTCGGTCTGCTCGCTCGAATAATTCTTCGAAGGCATGCTTCCCATGGATCTCAAAGCGACGATCACACCGGGAGTCCCATAGCGGCTCGTTCTTTGAAGTTGCGGATCAGATTTGACCACCTCGGTCCAATCTTTTAAAACGTTTCTGAATGCCTCCTTGTCCGCAAGTTCGACCGCTTTGGCATCGCTGTCATCAACAACGATGGCTTTGAGTCCTTTGGAGCCCATAACAGCGCCAAGACCGCCGCGAGCAGCATGCCTGGAGCAGTGGCCATCCTTGTCCGTGAGTGTAACGGCGGCTGCTTTAAGCTTCCTCTCGCCAATAACACCAATCGAAATCACGCCGATTTTATCATTATATTTTTTCTGAAGCGTTTCAGCCAAGTCATAGGTTTTCATGCCTCGATATTCATCCGCGCTCTCAAGGGATGCCCCATCCTTGGAAATTTTTAAGAGAAAAAGTTTGCCTTCTTCCGGAGCGCCCTCAAGTACAATTGCGCGAACTCCTGTCTTATCCAGCTTTTGCGCCAATGGTCCGCCTGCATTGGCTTCCTTGATACCCAAAGTCAGCGGACTTTTGGCCCCAACTGATATCCGACCGCAGGATGGAGCCAGAGTACCCGCCAAAGGCCCGCCGGCAATTACCAATTTGGCCTCAGGCCCCAGTGGGTCCACATCCGGAGACACTTCTTTACTCAAGATCGCAGCCGTTAAACCCCTTCCGCCTAAAATCTTCCATTCCTCTGGGAGATCCTCGAACTTCGTCTCAAGATTGCTCATGTTGACACGCAGAATTTTCATTACCCTCTCCTTTCGTTTTTACCTGGTACCGTCACTCCTGTCTACCAGTAATAGATAACAATTGCGGTATTCCTAAACGCTAAAACGCTCATTGTAAAAATACGTCGATTTCGCGATCATGGCCTGGTTGCTCCGGCCTTGATGTCTATATTTTTTATTTTAGATAAAAATTGATAATGCCACCTGAATCTATTCGAAATATCAGTGGACTATCTTTGAATTTTTTAAATTATACTAAGTCAGCATTGCTTTGGCAAGATTTATGTAAGGAACTGTCAGTAGCACATAAACTGTCCGGTCGAAATGGAATCCTGGGAGGTGGAGACCATGAGACGGACAGAGTTACTAACAGTTTGTCATTACTCTTGCGGAGAAGACCCTGGATATGCTAAGAAATAATCAAAGAGACACGCCTGTAGTTTGAGGATAAAATGAATAAGAACGATTATCATCTATCCCGTCGGCAGATGGTCAAAAAGCAGCTTGAAGCCCGAGGTATCAGGGATAAAAAACTCCTTGATGTTATGAATAAGGTACCACGTCATCTTTTTGTTGAAGAAGCCCTGCAAAGTCAAAGCTATGCGGACCACCCCCTGCCGATAGGCGAAAACCAGACTATTTCCCAGCCTTATATCGTGGCCCTTATGACTGAGGCACTGGAACTTACCGGCAAGGAAAAAGTGCTGGAAATCGGCACCGGTTCCGGGTACCAGACGGCTATTCTGGCTGAACTTAGTTATAAAGTTTATACCATTGAACGAATCCGCTCTTTGCTGAATAAGGCGCGAAGGATTCTGGACGAACTTCATTATTACAATATTCGTTTCCGTCTGGGCGATGGCACCTTCGGCTGGAAAGAAGAAGCACCTTTTGAAGCTATTATCGTTACTGCCGGTGCTCCGGCTGTTCCTCAGCCCCTAATTGAACAACTTGCCCCTCTCGGTCGAATAGTCATTCCAGTCGGAGAAAGCCGCGGTTCACAAACCCTGCTCAAACTGGTAAAAAAGAAAGACGGTTCAATCACCCGCTCAAACCTTGGCGGATGCCGGTTCGTGGATCTCATTGGAAATCACGGCTGGTCCTCAGATAACAACTGGAGGAACAAGTGGTAATGTTAAACCTGGCAGAACGGCCGTTGGTCGCTGTCTGCGGCGCCGGGGCTTGCAGCCGGGAAGTGGCTGCTCTGGCTCGAAAGACGGGCCTGCTGCTGGCTCAAAATGGCGCTATCCTGATCTGCGGTGGACTAGGGGGCGTAATGGCCGCAGCGGCGCAAGGGGCTAAAGAAGACGGAGGTTTAACAATCGGCATTCTGCCCGGAACGGATCGGGAAGCGGCTAATCCTTTTATCGATATTCCATTGGCGACGGGCTTGGGACACGCTCGCAACGCCATCATCGTTAGAGCCTCACAAGCCGTCATTGCCCTGCCTGGAGAAGCAGGGACCCTGTCTGAAGTCGCCCTTGGCTTGAAGATGGGGCGGCCGGTTGTAGGACTCGCGGCCTGGCGTGAAATTCACGGTGTTTTAAAGGCTGACAGCCCTGATGAGGCCGTGAGGCTGGTTCTCAGCCGTGTATCATAACCTCCCGAAATCAAAATTTCTCAGACGGCCTTTCCTGCAGGAACTTTCCCAAATTTTCAAGAAACAGCACTCTAAATCCTCAACTTCGTCACTGCTGACTGAAACGCACGGGCAAGAATTGGATTTGATTCATGGATAACGGACACGAACAGATAGACCTGGTTTACCACCTGAATGAACGCCTTCCGCTGGACCTGGCCATCTTGCAAGGCCTGCAATGGCTGCTTGTTTTTCTACCCATAGTAACCGTTGTTTCGGCCATAGCCTCTGATTTCCTGGGGCTCGGCCCAGGCGCCAAGGCCGCTTTTTTTCAAAAAACCCTTCTCTTATGTGGATTCATGATAACGATTCAGACACTTTTCGGCCACCAGCTGCCTCTGACAGACGGGCCTTCAGCAGCCTTGCTGCTCTGCCTGGCCACAGTTGCTCCGGCCGGCATGGAAGCTATTTCCGGGGGCATGATTATAGGCGGCCTGTTTCTGCTGCTGTGCGGGAGCTTAAAATTGATGCGCTACTTGATACCGCTTTTTACGGATCGTGTCATTGGTGTCATTCTTTTACTGATTGCCTTAACCATTATGCCCTTTCTTTTGCCTATGCTTATAGGAGTGAACGAAATTCACCCTCATGGCCAGCCGAAAATTTTTTTTCTGGCCTTAATAATGATTGCCGTTATAGCCGTGATGTCAAACCGCCTGACAGGAAGGCTCAAAACCCTCTCTCTTTTTATCGGTATTGGTCTGGGGACTATTTTATTCGGTGCTTTAGGGTTATTGGATTTGGGAGGATTTCAAGCCGCTTCCTGGATTGCCGTGCCGAATCCGGCCTGGGGTCCCTGGCCGCGCATTAATTTTTCCGCCGTCATCACATTCAGCCTGGCCTACATGGCCGTGCTGGTCAATGCCATGGGCAGCGTAACCAGCGTTTCACCTATCGTGGGGGCCGAGCATGTAGACGCAAGGTTAGACCGCGGACTTGCTTTGACCGGACTGAGCGGTGTACTGGCCGGCGCGCTCGGAGTGATAGGTACGGTTCCATACTCAAACAGTCCGGGCGTAATCACAGTAACCCGCGTGGGCAGCAGATTCGCCTTGACCGCTACCGGAATCATATTAATTCTTCTAGCCTTTTTCAATAAAGTCACCTTTCTACTCACCACCATCCCGGACGCAGTAATCGCCTCAGCCCTGTTAACAGCTATGGCCGCCCAGATCGGGGTGGCGCTTAATATCATCCAGAGTCCTGATAACCCTATGACGGGACGAGATTTCATGGTGGTGGGCATACCCGTGCTCGTGGGAGTCATGGGCGGCATGCTGCCACAGACCTTCTTGAACCAGATCCCAAACATTTTGAAGCCCATTATAAACAATGGTCTGATCGTGGGACTTGTACTGGTTTTACTCCTGGAACACGTTCTGCTGAAAAAAAATCCTAAGGACAACAAGCGTTAAAAGGTAAGATTACCGGAGTTTCGTCCCGCAGTGAGGGCAAAATTTGTCTTTCGCTGAAACGCCTCTCTGGCACTCCCGGCAATGTATTTGCTGATCTTGCCGTTCGCGATAACCTTCGATAAAAGATTGGGCGGTTTCCTTGATATTCTCCGAGACCCGCTGGAAAAGAGGGTCCTTTTTCATAGCCTGCCCGGTTTCAAAGGCCGCTTTTTTTACTTTTTTAAGTAATCCTGACATAATTTTATTATAGAGCGAAAAAGAATCACGGTCAATGGCGGTTTCTTGATGCTGCTCAAGCACCTTGACCGGTATTTTGGGATGGATGTGTAACTGGAGATAAAAAATCCCCTGGCCAACAGAAAAGCCAGGGGAATATAAGCAGAGGTAACTGAAAAATTTTTATGATTTCACATGCCAGGTATCCTTTTCCTTGATCAGCGTAATTTGTTTTTCTTTAGGCTCACCTATTTCACCGGCCTTACGCGCTTCCTCAAGTGTTTGCGTGGCTTTCGGGTCTTTCATAATAAGGTCATAAAGTGCTGACGGCTCATACCTTTCTATATAAGTCACGGTCGCTTCATTCTTTTTGATTTTAATTTTGATGATTTTATCCAGGAAGACTTTTTGCACAGCCAAATTCCCGGAAATTTGACCGTTTAAGTTAATGGAAATGTCGCCTTGCGCGTACTGAGCGGCTTCCTCTTTTTTTTGAACATATATTTTTTTAACATCTCCCCATTCATATTCATAAACACCAGTATCAATAAGTTTCTTCAGCTCTTGGCCAAGCTCCGTTTTAGGATCAAGGGCGGAAAAATTTACATACAGATAATGCGGCTCTCCGATTTTTTCCTTAATCACCTGCGCTGCTATTTCCGGCGTCAAAGTGTTTTTAGAGCTTGGTCCCTTGGAACAGGCAGAAACAAACACTGCTAGAGAAACAATTATAATTGCAAAATAAATTCTTTTTTTCACCTGCTGTCCTCCCTTAATAGTAATTCTATAAATCACTATTTAACTATATCGAAATTCAAAATCGAAAACAACTTTTAAATATGGCCTGCAATCGGCCGGATCAGACCAAGGGCTGATCGTCCCTGATAGCAAGCAGGACCTGCTTCAGGCGCTCAAGTTCATATTGGAAGTCGGATAAAGCCGCCCTGATTTTATCAGGGCTGTTTTGGTCTGCGGTTTTTTCCAGTTTAAGTGCCTTTTCGCGGGCGGCCTTTGCCGCGAAGTGGCCTATTGTTCCTTTGAGGGTGTGCAGGTCATCTTTCAGGGCGCGTGTATCCCCATTATTGAAATCTTGTTTTATCTTGGCAAGCTGCTCGGGTAAGCCTTCAACAAACAAGCGAATCATGGCCTTGAGCAGGCTTCTGTCACCGCCCACGTTGGCGATGAGTCTGGTCATATCGATGATCTCAATGTCGGGCGGAAGTCTTGAATCAAAAGTCATTTCCGGGGAGAGAGTCAACTTACTGATGGTCTCGAAAAGTTTTTCCGGCATGATCGGTTTGGTCACATATCCGTCCAAGCCAATTTCAAAGAGTCTATATCTATCTGTTTCAAATTCCTGTCCGGTTATGGCTATTATGGGCAGGTGCCCGGGAGTGCCTTCTTCTTTTTTTCTGATGGCTTTGACTGTTTCCAACCCGCTCATGATCGGCATTTGCATGTCCATCAGGACGAGGTCAAAGCGTTTTTTTGCAAGGGCGTCCAAAGCTTCCCGTCCATTATCAACCGTATGCACCATGTGGCCGCGCTTTTTCAAAAGACCTTCAAAAAGTACCTGATTGGCGGGATCGTCTTCAGCAAGAAGTACCCGAAGATACCGCTTCCCTTCGCGCAGGGAATGACGGGTGATTAAGGGTGGCCTCTCGGTTTGCACCTTCACCCGGCTCAAAACGGCTTGAATAGCTTCCAGCAAGTCTTTCTGACTCAGCGGTTTACTCAAGTAGGCGTTTATGCCTAGCTCCCGGCAGTGGGCCGCGTCTCCGCGCTGTCCGAATGAGGTGAGCATGATGATTTTCACGTCAGACAGCTCCGGGTACGACTTGATACGCCTCACGAACTCAAAACCATCCACGCCCGGCATATGAGCATCCACCAAGATGAGAGCAAAGGGTTTACGCGCCTCCCAGGCCCGCCTGAGGTCCGCAACCGCTGAGTCCGTATTATCCGCCTCATGGTGGTCCATATCCCAGTCAGCCAGTGTTTTTTTGAGAATTTCACGACTGGCGGCGTTGTCGTCAACGATCAATACACGCAGGCCTTTGAGTATTGACAAATCCTCGGATAATGGTTCGCTATAGCCCTGACCCAGACCGAAATGCGCCGTGAAATGGAAGGTGCTGCCCCTGGCTTCCTCGGATTCGACCCAGATGCGGCCGTTCATCATTCCAACCAGCCTTTTAGCAATGGTCAACCCCAGTCCGGTACCCTCATAACGACGCGAAGGCAAGCCGTCAGCCTGGGTAAAGGCGGAAAAAATCTCCTCCTGTTTGTCCAGCCGTATTCCGATACCGGTGTCAGATACGGAAAATTTCAAGATGACTTTATCTTCTGCCTGAGATTCCAATGTAACCTTAAGCACCACTTCGCCGCTGTCTGTGAATTTAATTGCGTTGTCAAGGAGATTCATGATGACCTGCCGAAGCCGCCCCGGATCGCCCACCAGGACGGAAGGCACTTCAGGATGGATATGGTAAACCAGTTCCAGACCTTTCCTGTTTGCA
>CAZVRN010000028.1:0-15313 GCA_964629485.1 uncultured Thermodesulfobacteriota bacterium
GCGCTTGGATTTTCAATTCATGGCGTCGTTAAAATTGGCACAAAGGGGGAATATATGAAAAAAATCGGCCCGAAAGGACAACGGTGGCTTAAAGGCGTTCATCTTTTTTTTATCTGTGCCTGGGTTGGCGCGGCCGTCTGCCTGGTTCTCATGAGTTTTTTTCTGAAGGCCGCCGATGGAAAAGAGCTGTATGGTATAAATCGTTCACTGAAATTCATTGACGACTTTATAATCATTCCTGGAGCCCTAGGCTGCCTGATTACCGGTATTTTATACGCTGTCTTCACCAAGTGGGGCTTTTTTAAGCATACCTGGATTATAGTAAAGTGGATTATCTGCGTCGGCGGGATCATATTCGGGACCTTCTGGCTGGGTCCCTGGCTGAACCATTTGGTTCCGATTTCAGAGACTCGGGGTCTTAACGCTCTGACCGACCCTGTCTATGTACACAACAAGACCATGAACATGTGGTTTGGCACACTGCAGGCTTTCACTCTGGTTTTTGCGTTGTTCGTATCTGTTTTGAAACCGTGGAAGAAAAAGAAAGGAAGAGTAAGGGAAAGGCCGGAACCTAAGTAGAGACCTCTTAAAAATAAGTAATTTTATTGAAATCACGGAAGGTAATGATGAGTTCGGCTAGAGGACGGAGTGCTTAAAAGGTCTCAGAGAATATTTTTCACACAGCGAAATCCAAGCCAATGCGCGCCATTGACGGTATCTTCCGGAGTCCAGCGGCAGGTGACCCTGACAAAAGTTGCCGTGCCCAGAAAGCACCCTCCGCGCATGGGCGGAAGGTTCCACTGCCAGCTCCCTTCGCACATCTCCCAGACATTGCCGCACATGTCGTAGCACCCATACGGACTCATCCCTTCATCGAACAAGCCGATTTCTGATGTACGATCAAGCCCGAATTCCCTGGAATTACACCTGCCCGGCATGAATTCAGCGCCCCATGACCACCAGCGTCCGTCGGTCCCCCGGCCCGCTTTTTCCCACTGGGCTTCCGTGGGGAGGGATTTTCCCGCCCACTCGGCATAGGCTCTCGCGTCATCCCAGCCCACGAAAACCACGGGCTGCATGGGTTGGCTCCACTGCGGTTCGCCCCAGAGCAAAGGTTCTCTGTGGCCGGTTTCTTCAACAAATTTCCGGTACTGGTAGTTGGTCACCGGATAACGATCAATATAGTAAGTTGGAAGATCAACTATACGAGCTGGAATTTCCGTGGCGAACACGAGCGTTTGCCTCTGGTCAAGCAGAAAAATTTGCCGCAGTTCATCCTCGGAAATGCCCATGGTGAACGGGCCTTCAGGCACCAGGACCATCTCGGCCCCGTCCAGAGGAGAAACGATGGTTTGAGGCAGCGGCCCCTCGCCTAGCTCCTTGGTTAAATCCCAGCGGTTTTCCAATGTTGAAGATCCCTCGCTAGATTCTGACCGGTCTATCGGTCAATCTGATTACAGGGTCCATTGCCTGATCCGCCCTGGATGTTTCCGCTGGACCCGGTCTGCGGAACCAGGGTGATGAAAACTACCGCCTGACCGTATCGGGCAAAAGCGGTCAAGGGCCTTAAGAGTTGCCATACATAAACATTTTACGCCTTTTTATCCGGATGACAACCCGGGCCGGGTGGTTCGGCCTTCGACCACCCCGGAGACCAGAGAAATATCCGCACAGGCTGAAGCCCTTACCTGCCTTTGAACCTGGGCTTTCTTTTTTCGATGAACGCCCTGGGGCCTTCCTTTGCGTCTTCGCTGTCTCGGAGAGGCCCCACGATACGTTCGGCCATGCCTTGGGCTTCACGAAGCGTCGGATGACTGTCTCTGAAAGCCAATTCCTTGAGCGCCCGGATCACCAAGGGGGCATTCCCCGCGATCTTTTTGGCCAGGTCGGTCGCCTCTGACATCAGTTCATCCGGCGGGACGACCTTGTTCACGAAACCGACTTCATAAGCCCGCTGCGCATCGATCGGTTCGGCCGTAAAAAGAAGCTGCATGGCTATGGCCGAAGGCATATGCCTTATCAAGCCGGCCCCGACGCCTCCACTTACGCCGGCGATGGCCTCAGGGTATCCGAACTGCGCGTCGGAAGCGGCAAGCCGAAGATCGCACTGCATGGCTAATACGATTCCTATTCCCAGGCAGTGGCCCCGGACAGCGACGATGATAGGCTTCCAGATTTCAACCCCGATTCCCGGGATCGCCGGCATGGTCGGCCCGGGTTCCCTCAAGTCCACACCGGCGCAAAAGGCTCTTTCGCCAGCACCGGTGAGAACGGCTACCCAGGCGTCGTCGTCCTGGGCAAACTGCTTCCAAGCCTTGACCAGGCCGTTGGACATTGCAGTGTTAAGCGCGTTCAACTTCCTGGGACGGTTTAACGTGATATAGGCGATTTTCCCCTTTTTTTCGTAAAGAACGGTTTTACTGGCCACGACTGTCTCCTTTTGCTGTTTCCTTTGTCCTCTTGACCTGTTGGACCAGCTCTGTTACGGCTTCCAGGTACCTGGACATGCCGCGGGCAAAAATGTCGTTATGGTTCGCTCCGGGAACTTTGAGAAAAGACTTCTGATTCGCGCCGGAGGCTTCATAAAGGGCCTCGCCGTTTGAAAACGGGATAATATGATCATATTCCGCATGAATCACCAGGGTCGGTTTGTCAAAGGTCGCGATTTTAGCGATATTGCTGAGGCCGTTTTTCTTTTCTTCCGATATGGCCGCGTGGACCCCGAGCAGGTTAACAAGCGGTTCCAGGGAAGCAAATCCGCTTTCCACGATAAGACCGTCAATGAGATGCCGGTAATGCGCGGCAAGCTCGAGAGCGGATGCGCTGCCCAATGATCGCCCCATCACGATAAAGGGGCCTGTAACGTTTTTTTCATTCAGCCACTTCTTTACAAAGTCAAGGATGACATGACAGTCTTTCATCATGGACGTGACGGTCGGACTGCCTGTTGAACGCCCGTACCCCCTGTAATCCACGGGCAAAAAATTGATCTGGAGTCTGTTATAAAGCACGCCCATGTCGTCGTAATCAGAGACGATCTCGCCGTTTCCATGAAAAAACATGATAGTCGGAGCGTCCTTGGAGAACAGGTGCGCTCTGGCTCCGATTACGATCTCCCGGTCCACCGGGATCAGCAGGTCAATCGCGTTACCCGCCTCGCTGAAGTCCCTGAATTCAGGTCTGGGATAAAACAGCACCGATAAAACCTGGGGCACGTCCAATTCGGAATAGTCAATCCTGGAAATATCAATCACAGCAAGACCTCTGTCTTGATCTTAATGCCATTAGCTTACCAAAAATTGCGCTGATAGCAACAAAATTAATTCAGCCGAACAGGGTCAGGGGATGAAAAGAAGATATAAGTAAACGGCGGATGAAAGTGGAAATGCGACCTTTTAAGCCCGGGTCAATTCCCGTAAATGATGGGCGTTGCACAATGCATGAGTACAATCGAATTTATAATAAGGTTTCCAGTGGTCATGGCACAACGTCCCTTTGAACCGCGGCAATATGCCCATATCGTTCATGGCAATGGAGCCCCTTTTTTCATGGGGGCCGTAAAATGTCCAGTCGTCATTGGATATGCAGTGCAGCCAGAGCTTTTTACCACCGATATTGATGCCCGTTTCCAGACGGTCCTTTATCCTCCTGGCGTTTTCCAACCGAGACTCAATGGCCTGCCTGATCTGCCGGTCGTGGCCGTAACGTTTGAAGCCAGGGCGGAATCTCTCTTCCAGCGACACGATCCGGTCGTTTTGAACCAGTTTGTCAGCCAGGTAGACCAGTTCGACCTCGGTGATCGGATTTCCCCTCGGAAGCTTGAGATCGACGTGCACGGCCACCGCTTCCGCCAGCCGGGGGAAGCCCGTCTCACGTAGAATTCGTGCTCCGGCTCGGGCATGATCGGGTTGACCTTTGGCCAGGTCGTGAAGCAATCCAGCCGCAAAGACAAGATCAGGATCCAGTTGACAGCCAGCCTGACAAAGTTTTTCAGCCATGCTGACAGCCAGCTCAGCCACTTTCCTTGAATGTGCATAGACCTTTGAGCCGCGTTCATGCTTGGAAGCAAGTATCATTTCGCATTCTTGCCGTGAAGGGACGTGGTAGCGCCGCCACCTGGACAGTAATTTTTCGTAGTCCTCCGGCCTATCCACATCAAAGAGGATGTTTTCGTCCGGTATATCGAGTTCAACGGCCTCGCGTTCGAACTTTTGCAAGACGGCCCTGAGCCCGCCTTCTCCCGGCCAGCGGACGATATCTCCGGCATATTTTGAGGGAACAAGAGGCGGATGCCCCCGCATGCCTTTAAAACACGGGTACAAAATCTTGTCCGGCAGACGTTCAGAGGCTTTCAGTATAGACTGAATCGTCCACGGCCTGACCAGGGGAATGTCTGCCGGCAGGATGAAAAAGGCCCTGCTCCCCGGCCCAAGGCTTTTTACCCCGGTGACCACAGAGGAAAACATGCCTTTTTTATAATCCGGGTTGATCACGGCAGTGGCCGCGAGTTCCGGCAGCCTGTGTATCAGCTCATCCCGGCGAAATCCAATAACGACTTTTAGCTCGTTGATCCCGGCCTTTTTAAAAAGGTCGATGACATGTTCGATGATGGTTTTGTTCCCAAGCCTTAGCAGCGGCTTAAACGCGCCCATGCGCGAAGAGTGCCCCGCAGCCAGGATAACGGCTGCAATGCGGCCGGACATTACCTTGCTTTTTCGGACCTGGCCCTGATCAGTTCGGCCACAATGCTGACTGCGATCTCGTCCGGTGTCTGAGCGTCGATATCCAGACCGATAGGGCAATGGACCCGCTTGAGGTCTTCATGACTGAATCCTTGCTGAAGCAGGGCCTGAAAGATAGTGTCCCGTTTGCGTCTGCTGCCGATCATTCCGATGTATCCGGCCGGGGTGGTCAAGGCCTGTTCGAGCACGGTCCGGTCTGACAGGTGGCCCCTGGTCACGATGACCAGGTAACTGTCCGGGTCTATTTCCAGGTCCTGGACGCAATCCTCGAACCGGGGAATGACCTTGACTTCAATCGGGTCGGGGAAGCGTTCCTTGTTGGCAAACTCCGCCCGGTCATCCAGGACGACGGCCTGGAACCCGACCTTGGCGCCCAGAACCGCTGTTTGTCGTGATACGTGCCCGGCGCCGAACAGATACAGGGTTCCGAACTCCAAGAACGGTTCCACCCAGAAGTGTTTGTCTCCGATGGAAAGCATCACAGGGTGACCGATCCGCCGGCCTTCTTGAACGATGGTATGCAGCCATGTTTTTAGACAGGCCGCATCGCCGTGGGTTGAACCGTCGTCCATGACCAGGCAGCGGTGTACCTGCATTGTTTTTCCGTCGAGACGGTCCAGCATCGTGATCAGTAGGTATTTGTTTCTCTTTTTTCCGGCGTTTTGAGCGGTTCGAAACAGTTCGATGTTTTCAGGGCTAGGTTTGATGTGTTCCATAAGTATACTGAGTCTGCCGCCGCAAATCACATCCATGCCCGAAAGATTGTCTTGATTCAGCTCGAAAGACTGCACCTGCGCTCCACCCGTGCGAAAGAGTTCGGCCGCGGCCCTGAGAACAGCAGCCTCGACTATACCGCCGCCGATCGTCCCGATAAAATCCCCGCCCGGGCGAATGATCATCCTGGTTCCGGTGTGACGCGGGGTCGAGCCTTCGTGGTTGATAATGGTGGCCGTAACCAGGTCTTCGCCTTGTTCCAGCAACCGGTTGATAGAGTGGAGCAATCCTTTCAAGGCTTATTCTCCCCGGGAGTGCGGCTAAGATGCCGGTGACGGTCCTTCAGATTTGATTGCACGGGCTCTTCCACCGGGATAATCTTCACCATGGCTTTGACCGACATCTTTTACCTTTTCCGTTGATCCGCTTGACCCGGGCCTCTCCGGGTTATCGGCTTTCCAGAACCTAAAGCCGGGCCGGACTGTTGGTTTGAGGGGAGCAGAACCGGCCGTATCCTTTCTTACCGACTAGCTGGCCGTCTTTCACCACCATCTCACCCCTGACCAGGACGACGTCGGGATAGACCGCCTTCAGCCCTTCGTAAAGAGTCCACTCGAGGCCGAGCTGCTCCTCCAGCTTGATCTCCCTCTCGTCTTGCAGATCAAAGATAGCCAGGTCGGCGTCTGCGCCTATGACAACACTTCCTTTTGTGGGATACAGCCCCACAACTTTAGCCGGACCTTCGCTCATGACCTTGACCATTTGCGGGAAGCTGATGCGGCCTTTCTTGATGCCTTCGGTGATAAGAAGGGGGAACATGGTCTGGATGCCCGGGCTCCCGGCCGCGGTTTCCCAGATGTCATTGCTTTTGAATTGAAGAGGGTAAGGCACATGATCCGAGGCGACACAGTCGACCCGGCCTTGCTGGATCCTTTGCCACAGGCCCTCGACCTGGGATTTGTCCCTGAGGGCCGGGGCGAGCTTGGCCAAAGCGCCCTTTGTTTTAAAGATGGAGTTGTCCAGGGTTAGATAATGAATGCAGGTTTCGACCGTGACCGCCTGTCCGGCCAACCTGGCCTGGGTGACCAGGTCCACGCCGTCAGCCTGGCTGCAGTGGGCGATGTTGATCCTGGACTTGAGTCGGTTGGCTATGAACAGGACCCGGTGAATGGCCTCCAGTTCGGTAATAGGGGGATGAGTGTCCAGGAAGACCGCTGGATCGGTCCGGCCCTCGGCCTTCAGTTTCTTTTCGAGATGGAGAATCATCTCCTGGCTTTCAGCGTGGACCGTGGTTACCAGTCCGGTCTTGTTTATTTCTGCCAGGGCTTCATAGAGGACACCGTCATCATGATAAGGCATGATGCCTTCTACGCTTTCTTGCATGACCAGTTTATAGCCGACGATTCCCTTTTCCTTCAGCGGGACGATGCTTGCGATGTCGTCCGGCTTGCAGGTTGCCCAGAGGGCAAAATCAACGTAAGCCTTAGGTCTTATGGAGTTCATTTTCAGATCAAAGGAATCAGGGTCGGTTGTCGGGGGAAATTGCATGGGCATGTCCACGATGGTAGTCACGCCTCCGAGTGCCGCCGCTCCGGTGGTCACGCTGAAATCGATACCCATCTCATCAAGACCGGGATCGGCAGCATGGACATGGGTGTCGATCCCGCCGGGAAGTATAACCTTGCCCTTGGCCTCAAGGACCTCTTCCGCCTCGGGCAGACTGCCTCTTTGCCCGATGGCGGCGATCTTTCCCTGTGAAAGCCCGATATCCACTTTAAAAACGCCGGCACTGGTGGCCAGGTCACCGTTTACGATTTTCAAATCGAATTTTTTCATGGCTTCAGTCTCCTTATGACACTTGGGCGCCCAGGGCATTGAAAGCCAGCAAGGCGTATATCTTTATGGCATCCAGGTATTGATCGAGTTCCAAGTGTTCGTTTGGAGTGTGTGCCTGCTGGGCCGTCCCGGGCCCGATCAGGATCGTGGGAATACCCTTGCCGGCGAAAAACCGCCCGTCGCTTACCTGCTCGTATCCGACGAAATCGCTCTTCATGTTCAACTCCTCGAGTGTTCGCTTGGCGACCTGACAGATAAATTCATCCGCGGACGTTTCAAAGGGATCTCCGGTGCCCAAGAGTTGCAATGTCGCATCCACGTCCGGGTCCTCCCTTTTTATTTTATCAATGAGCGTCTGAATCTCTTGCGTGACGGATTCGATCATTTCCCCGGGCAGGGTACGCCTGTCGATGAGAACGTTACAGGCGTCGGCCACAATGTTGAAACTGACACCCCCCTGGATCGTACCGATGTTCAGGCTGGCCGGCGGCAGGTACCCGGATGGGCGCTTTTTCAGGTCCTCGATCATTTCCGTCTGCATTCGGTACAAGATCTTGACCATTTTCTCGATGGCGTTGACCCCGACCCACGGGGTGCTGGCGTGCGCGGTCCGGCCCTTGGTGGTCAAGCTGAAAACGGCCAATCCTTTTTCGCCGATGGCGAGGCCGTTGTTGTTCGTGATCTCGCCGACCACGACCATGTCCGGGCTATAATACCCTTTTTCCATGAGGAAAGCGGCCCCGCGATCACCCCCTGTCTCCTCGTCGCTGACGAAGTTCACGACCAGGGAGCCTTTAAGAGGTACCTTCTCGAGCACAAGGACCTTGGCGGCCATGAGCATGGCCCCGACTCCGCCTTTCATGTCAGCCACGCCCCGGCCATACATGAGATTGCCCTTGACGACCGCGCCGAAAGGATCAACCTCCCAGGCGTTCTCCTCTCCAATCGGGACAGTATCCAGGTGCCCGTTGCATAGGAGTTGAGGCCTGGCGCCGCGGTTGAGGGTGATCAGGATATTGGGCGCCTCTTCATCCTTGGCCACTATCTCGTAATCATCGGTGAAGGTTTCGACCTTTTTTATGATGACATCCATGACCCGGCGTGTGTTCCCCGGCGGGTTCACGCTTTCGGCCTTGACCAGGTCGGCCAAGAGTTCAATCGCCTCGTCTTTCATCTCTTCAATGCGTTTGAGAATCCTCTCTTTTATTTCGTTCATGGCGTTGACTTCCCCTTACTTTGTTCTTTCATGGCATGCAGGACTTTTTCCGGGGTGAGCGGCATGGTGAAAACCCTTGCGCCCACCGCATTATAGACAGCATTGTAAACGGCCGGGGCGACCGGGTTGGTCACTCCTTCCCCGATCCCCTTGGCGCCGAAAGGGCCGGTCGGTTCAACAGTCTCAGCCAGGAATGTCTCGATTTCGGGCATATCCACCGGCGTGAGGAGTTTGTAGTCTCTGAAGTTGTGATTGAGGACCCGGCCGTCGTCCGGGTCGTAGAAGACGTTTTCGACCAGTGCGTATCCCATGCCCATGTGCAGGCCACCGCATAGCTGACCGCGGATGGATCCGGGATTGATCGGCGTGCCGGCATCGGCGCCCTGTACCGCCCTGACCACCCGCACTTCACCGGTCATGGTGTCTACATCGACCTCGATAAACGTCACCACGAAGTGAGGCGGACAAGCAGTGGCCCGGTATGAAGCGACACCGATGGCCGTGCCCAGGTCCTGGGACTGGGCCCATTCCAGGACCTCGCGGATGGTCAGGCTGGCAGAGGGTTCAGCTTTCTTGAAGACCCGGCCCTCTCCTGTCTCCAATTCATCGGCCGGAGTCTCCAAGAGCCGGGCGGCCCAATCAAGGATCATGTTTTTAGCCTTCCGGCTGGCCGCCTTGATTGCCCCGCCGGTCGAGTAGATCGAGCGACTGGCGTGAATCCAGAACTCATAGATGCTTGTATCGGTATCCACCTGGCTGACAATGATGTCTTCGTAGGAAAGGCCGAGTTCCTCGGCCGCCATGGTCGCGAGTCCAGTGATGTTTCCGCTGCCGAAGTCGGCCGCGGCGATGATCAAGTTGGCCGTGCCATCTTCATTCATTTTAACCACGGCCCCACTGTAATCCAGGATATACGAGGCGGGTTTCTTCGAGCCGGCGCCGGACGTATGGAACCCGCTGGCCATGCCGATGCCTCGCTTGATCCAGGGTCTGTCCTTATAAGGGGTCAAGCCTTTGCGGTTTTCCCATCCAATTCGTCTAGCCCCCTCCTTGATCAACTCCTCTGTTCCGCAGCTTTTTATCTGGCAAAACACTTCTTCCGCCTGCCCGATGAAGGTGTCACCCTCGCCTATGCCGTTCTTGAGGCGCAGTTCGAGCGGGTCCAGGCCGAGTTTCTCGGCTATGATGTCCATCTGTGATTCGACGGCGAAGTGGACCTGGGGATCGCCCGCGCCGCGCATGGAGCATAAAGGCGGGGTGTTAGTGTAGACAGTGCGGCCGGAGAACTTTTTGTTCGGGCAGCGATATTTGGACATGAAAAAGCCGGATTCGAGACCGCAGATGTCGGGAGATGGCCCGTATGCGCCTACGCCGTCGATGAGATTCATTTCCATGGAAACGAGGGTCCCGTCCTTCATCACGCCCGTTTTGAGCTTGATAATGGCCGGGTGCCGGCCGCCGTCATAGAACATCTCCTCCCGGCTTTCCTCAAGTTTGACCGGCAAGCCGGTTTTCAAGGCCAGGAAAGCGCAGATCGTATCGGTCAGATGAAGATAGATATAGAACCCGAAAGCCCCGCCGGTAGCCACGCGATGCACCTTGATCTTGTTCAGCGGAATGCCCAGGGTCGAGGCTAGGCATTGCCGGGTCGGGTGAATGCCCTGGGTGTGATTCCAGACCTCCAACCCGCCGCGCGGAAGGGGTCGGCAAATACAGGCCGGACGACCCAGGGGCGCGTTGTGCGGGTACCCGGTTCTGAACTCGTTTTCCACAACCAGGTCGGCTTGTTTGAAGCCTTTTTCGACATCGCCCTCAGATAGTTCAATCGGGATGAAATTAGTGTTATTTTCGATTGGGATCTTCTGATCGCCAAACCAGATGGCCTCATGAACTGCGGGAGCCCCGGGTTTTATGGCCTCGACCGGATCAAAGACCGCCGGAAGCTCCTCGTATTCCACATCAATCAGTTCAAGCGCTTCTTCAGCCGTTTCAACGCTGGTCGCAGCCACCGCGGCCACACGATCGCCGACATGGCGCACGTGTTCTTCAAGGATACAGCTATCCACGGGGTAGGGCATCGAGGGGTTGACGCTGGTCACGCGATAAATTCTCTTGTCCGCCACGTCCTTGTGCGTGATGACCGCCTTGACCCCGGGCAGCCGCCTGGCACGGTCAGTATCGATTTTTTTTACCAGGGCGTGAGCGTGGGGGCTGCGCAAGACCTTGCAGTGCAGAAGGCCGGGCAGGACTATGTCCCCGACGAATTCATATTCGCCCCGCACCTTCTCCGTAACATCTACCCGCGGGTAGTCGCGACCGATTACCTTGAACTTCGTTTTTTCTTTCATCTCGTGCATGGCACACCTCAATGATTAACCGCGGTCGTTTCGACACGGTTGAGCGCCTCTTGTAAGGCGCGCTCAATCAGCACCCGGCTCAAGGTTACCCGGTATTCCTTGGAGGCGCGAATGTCGCTGATCGGCTTTATTTCCCTTGAAGCCTGGTCCGCAACAACGGCCAGAAGCTCGGGTTGCGGCTGCCGGCCCTCGAGCATAGCCTCGGCCTTTTCCGCCCTTAACGGCGCGGGAGCCACCGCGCCCAGGGCAATACGAACGTCCCGGCCGAGTCCGTCCTCGGTCAGGGTCAAGCGCACGGCCACATTGACCAGGGCCAGGTCGGCCACGGCCACTCTGCCTTTCTTAATGAAGGCCGCGGCGGTTCGCGGGGCAAAGGAAGGCAACTGAATCTCGGTTACCAGTTCACCCTTTTCCAGAGCGTTCTTTCTTGGACCCTTGAAGAAAGTCGCGATGCTCATGGTTTTTTGTCCGGCGGGGCCGGTGATGAGGAGGGTGGCGTCCAGGGCCAGCAGGGCCGGGGCGCTGTCCGCGCTGGGCACGGCCGAGCATATATTGCCGCCGATGGTGGCCATGTTTCTTATCTGCGGGGTGCCAATTTGGGCGGCGGCCTGGGCCAGGACCGAGTATGGCTCTTTAGCCAGTTCAGCCGAGGCAGCGATATCGGCGAAAACGACCGCCGCTCCGATCCGGACACCGTCGCCGTTCGACCGGATATAATCAAGCTTCAGGCCGCTGATGTCGATGAGGGCTTCGATTTTCGGGTCCTTCTCCACCATCAGGTCCGTGCCTCCGGCCAAGATCCGCCCTTTTTCTTCGTACCTTTCCAGGAGCCCGGCCGCTTCAGTCACGCTGGCGGGCCTCAAGTATTCGGATGGGCGAAACAACCTTGTTACCTTGGCCATGATCGTTTCTCCTCTTAGTCTTCGGAAGCCGCGGCGGCTATCGCTTCCACGATCTGCTGATAACCGGTGCAGCGGCAGATATTTCCGGAAATAGCCATCCTGATTTCATGCTCGCTCGGGTGGGGGTTGGCGTCCAACAAGGCCTTGGCCGAGAGGATCATGCCCGGGGAGCAGTACCCGCACTGAACAGCCCCATGCTCGATGAACTTCTCCTGTAGCGGATGCAGGGATCCGTCCCTGGCCAGACCTTTGATCGTGGTGACCTTGCGGCCGTCGGCCTTAACGGCCGGCAAAATACAGGAAGTGACCGGTTTGCCATCGAGCAATACAGTGCAGGCTCCGCATTCGCCTTCACCGCAGCCGCTTTTGATTTCGGTAAAACCGAGCTGATCTTTCAATACGGCCAACAGGGTATGATGCGGCGCCACATCTAGCTCGTACTCCACATTATTGACAGTCACGGTTATGGTGATCATGAACACCTCCTCATAGAAGAACCGGGGATCGAGACATGAAGCCACATTCCTGGTCCCCGGGTCCTACGGTTATACGACCTGCGCCGCGGCTCGCCTGATGGCCCGGGCCGCCAGGACCTTGCTGACCTGGGTCCGATATGCAGCCGTTGAACGGGCGTCGCTTATGGGGTCGATATCCTCGACCACCTTTTCCGCGGCCAGGGCCACGGTCTCGTCGTTCAGGGGCTGTCCTTTAAGCGCCTGCTCCGCCTGCCGGGCCCGGACCGGCCGGCCGGCCACTGCGCCCAGTACTATTTTGACATCGCTGCACTCGCCGTTTTTGACAGCCAGAGTGACAGCACAGTTCACCTTGGCCAGGTCTGATGAGTTCCGGGTCAGCTTCAAGAACGCTGTCTTGAATTGCTCACCCGGCCGGGGCAGGGTGATTTCAGTCAGGATTTCGCGGTCCAGTACATTCAAGCCGGGACCGGTGAAAAATGCTTCCACAGGCACCTCTCTTTGGCCCTTCGGGCCGGCCAGCAGCAGGTCAGCCTCAAGAGCCATCAGTGGCGGGAGCGTATCACCGCTGGGTGAACTGCGGCAAACGTTCCCGCCGATGGTGGCCATATTCCTGATCTGGGGAGTGGCGAAGTTCCTGGTGGCCTCGTGAAGACACGGGTATTTCCGCCGGACAAGATCGGACGCGAGAATTTCGGCTATGGGCGTTAATGCACCGATTTTCAAGTTGCCGTCTTCTTCGCGAATGAAGTTCAGTCCGTCGATCTTTGTCAGACTGACCACGGCCTCAGGCAGAACAGCCCTCAATTTCATCATGGACAGGAGATCGGTACCACCGGCCAGGACCACGGCTTTCGGGCCATGGTCTTCGAGGATCGAGGTCGCCTCCGCAATGGTGGCCGGTGAGAAATAGTTGAAGGGTTTCAATCTCTTGGTAACTACCGGGCCAGTGTTCATTTCACCTCCCCCTTGCTTAAAGCATCCAGGACCGTTTCCGCGGTCATGGGTGATTTTCTCATCCTGACGCCGGTGGCATTGTATATGGCGCTGGCGATAACGACTGCTCCCCAGGCGGACATTTCACCGATGCCCCGCCCGCCGTAAGGGAGCCCTTCGTGCGGCGGGCTGTCCTCATCGACTTCCTCCACCAGAACGGTCTCAATTTCAGGTACGTCCAAGGCGCGGGGAATGCGGTAATCGGTGAAATCCCGGTGGAGATAAACCCGTGCTTCCGGATCGAACCTGAATTCTTCCCACAGGGCCATACCCAGGGTCTGGACGGCCCCGCCGAGCGCCTGGCCCCTGACGATGCCGCGGTTGATCATGCGGCCGGGAAACATACCGGTCACCACTTTAATCGGCCTGACCTCCCCGGTTTCGACATCCACTTCGACCTCGGCGGCCATAATCATCGGCTGCTTGGCCTTGAACCCCGGCTTTACTTCCGGGTAAAGACTTCCCGGTGGTCCGGCCGCGGTGCCAGTCGTGGCTGCGCCGAGCGGTCCGACCAGGGCCGCGATTTCCATGGTTTTTTCGGGTTCATTTTTAACGAAGACCTCTTTCCCGCTGATTTCAATATCCTCCGGTTTGGCGTCCAGCCAGGGAGCAGCCATTTCCCGGAGCTTCTGCTTGGCCTCTTCCACGGCCTCAAGCAGGATGTGTCCGTCCGTGGCCAGTTGATGGCTTGAGCGGGCATTGATCATGTCTTGTTGCCCACTGCGCGTATCGCCAGTGACCAGGGAGACATCTTCGGGAGACAGGCCAAGCGCTTCGGCGGCCAGCATGCACATGGTCGTATTGATGCCCTGGCCCACTTCCTGTGCCCCGGAATAAACAGTGGCCGAACCATCAGCATGCACGACCACTTGCGCCTTGGTCGCGCCGTCAGCATAAAACCCGCCGTAACCCATACTGTAAACCAGGCCGACGCCTCTCCTTTTGGGTCCATCAACGGCCGACGGCCGGCCGAAGCCCTTCCATTTTTCTGTCCAGCCGATCTTTTCCAAGACCTGCCGCATCATCTGTTTACCCGGGTACAGGTCGAACTTTGCCCGCGGGTACCACCCGTAGTTTTCCGTGTAATCAGAAGGCGGCATCATGTCGCCGCTTTCCGGCATGTTTTTCAACCGGAACTCCACCGGGTCCATCCCCAGTTTCTCCGCCATTTCATCCACTACCGACTCGATGGCAAAGGCTAGAAAAGGGACCTGAACCGAGCGCATGCATTCACCGCGCGAATGGTTGGTATGCATGTCATAGGCTTCGAACCTGGCATGCGGGGTTTTGTACGAGAGAATACCGCCTTCAAGGTGAAAGCCGTTCGAGCCGCCGTGGAAGTTGCCATAAGCCCCGATGTCGAAGTAGGCCTTTAAATACAGAGCCGTCATGGTCCCGTCGCTTTTGGCTCCCAGCCTGGTATACAGTTTTCCTCGCGGGCGGCGGACGTGACATTGGGCCTCTTCCCGGGTCAGGGTCAATTTGGTCGGCTTGCCGCCGGCCAGCCTGGACAGGAGGCAGACGATGATCTGGTAGCGGCCCGTGTATTTCCCCCCGAAACCGCCGCCAATGTTGGGTGATAAAACCACAACCTTGCTCTCTGGCATCTCGAAGTAATCGGCCACCAGCGACCTCAGCTCCCACGGACACTGAGTTGGGTTCAAGATGGTCAGTTCATCCCCGTGCCACCGGGCCAGGCAGACGTGTGTCTCGAGGGCGGAATGCGTTTGCGGCGTCACGTCGAAATGGTCCTCGACAATGACATCCGCTTCCTCGAAACCCTTCCCGATGTCTCCCCAGGCTTGCAGGCTGCGTTCATTGCTGTTGGTTATGGTCGTGCCTTCGGCCGCGGCATAGTCATTACCTTCGGGGTACAGCCGGGGCGCATCGGGCTTAGCCGCTTCTTCCGGATCAAAGACTGCCGGCAGAACCTCGTATTCTACTTCGATACGGTCCAGGGCATCCTCGGCCACGGCCTCGCTGACCGCCGCCACAGCGGCCACGTAGTCCCCCACGTAACGTACCCGTTGATCCATGGCCCGGGAAGGCCGGTGGCAGCCGAATTGAATAAGCTTGT
>CAZVRN010000029.1:0-15131 GCA_964629485.1 uncultured Thermodesulfobacteriota bacterium
ATTCCGGGTCGTTGGCAGGACAGGCGAGATCAGATGGGTGGAGATCAACATCGTCCGGATCGAATGGCAAGGGAAACCAGCAACGCTCAATTTCCTGCTCGATATCACCGAACGCAGACGGGCCGAGGAGGAGCAGGAGAAACTGCGCCAACAATTGCGCCAGGCCCAAAAGGTGGAGGCCATCGGCAGACTCGCAGGCGGTGTGGCTCATGATTTCAACAACATGTTGAGCATCATTCTCGGCTACGGCGAAAATCTTCTTGACCAGCTCCATTCCGAAGATCCATTGCGAAAAGACGCGGCGGAAATCGTGGAGGCCGGACGACGCTCGTCCGCGCTTACCCGCCAGCTCCTGGCCTTCAGCCGGAAACAGACCCTTCAGCCCGAGGTGCTGGACCTTAATGCTCTCGTGAAAAACCTGGGAAAGATGCTGCGCAGATTAATCGGCGAGGATATCGACCTCAAGATGGTCTTAGCAGAAGACCTGGCCCGAGTGGAGGCCGATCCCGGACAGATTGAGCAGGCCATCATGAATTTGGCGGTCAACGCCCGGGATGCCATGCCCGAGGGGGGCGAGCTGATTATCGAGACCGCCAACATGGAACTCGATGACCTCTATGTCCAAAACCACGTGGGCGTTAAGCCTGGCGAGTATGTCATGCTCGCCGTAACTGACACCGGGTGCGGCATGGACAAGGTGACAATGTCCAAGGTCTTCGAACCCTTTTTTACGACCAAGGAAAAAGGTAAAGGCACCGGCCTGGGGCTTTCCACGGTTTACGGCATTGTAAAGCAATCCGGCGGCAATGTATGGGTCTACTCGGAACCCGGACAAGGCACAACCTTCAAGATATACCTTCCGCAGACACATGCCGAGCCGAAGACGAAAGATGGCGGGACAGATAAGAAAAAACACGGGGGCGGCGGCGAGCATATCCTGGTGGTAGAGGATGAGACCTCTTTGCGGCGTCTGTTCGAGAGAGCTCTTTCGCGTCTTGGCTACCAGGTGACCATCGCCGCAAATGGCGATGAAGCCCTCCTTTTGGTGCAGGAAAAAGGATTGAAGCCAGACCTCGTTATTACGGATGTCGTTATGCCGGGCATGGGCGGCTTCATTCTGGTGGAACATCTCCAAAAGAATCAGCCCGGTCTTAAGGTGCTTTATATATCGGGTTATACGAACAACACCATCGTCCACCGCGGGGTACTCGATCCGAGCACACCCTTTATTCAAAAGCCCTTCAACATACGTGATCTTGCCGCAAAAGTGCGTGATGTGCTCCGGGGGGGCGGGAGGACCATCCCGGTGAAACATGATTCATCCCGGAATTATTGATACAAGACCTCTTCAGAACCAGTAATTTTGCTGAGATCGACAAATCTGGCAATGAGTTCGGCTAAAGGATGAAGTTTTCCAGAGGCCTTAAGGTAACTCTCTGGCAGGGGGAAAACATGAAAAATTTTGACCTGATCATCATCGGTGGCGGAGCCGGCGCTTTTGCCGCTGCAATCAGGTCGGATGAACTTAAAGCAAAGACGGTCATGATAAACGCAGGGCTTCCTTTAGGGGGAACATGTGTAAATGTCGGCTGCGTTCCTTCCAAACGCCTGCTTCGGACGGCGGAAATAATGCACCTGGCGCAAGACCATGGTTATCCGGGCCTGGAACTGGATATCAAAAATTTTGATTTTCCGGCAGTTGTTAAAGATGAAATTGATCTAGTGTCCCGCATGCGCCAAGAAAAGTATAGCCAGGTGCTAAGAGAACTGGAATCGGTTAGTCTTATCGAGGGTTACGCCAAATTCCTTTCGGAAAACGAAGTTTCAGTAAATGAAGAAATCCTGCGCGGGGGAGAAATTATGACTGATCAGAATGAAATTCAAGCTTTATTTAAGGCCGGGTATATTGCATCACCTGAAAGCAGCAACACAAAATTTGCTGATACAATCAGCAGCCAATCATCAAAAAAAACAAATGCCCAGATAGATGATCTCGTATGTTACTGTTTTAAATATTCAAAAAAAGATATTGAACAGGATTTCATTGAAAATGGGCGATCATTAATACTGGAAAAAATAACGGCCGAAAAAAAGGGGGGCGAGTGCGACTGTAAAAACAAGAACCCGAAAGGCAGGTGATGTCTCTCTGACGTCCGCCAGGTGGTGGACCGGATGGAAGGCGGGGAATTAAAAAAATTACAGGTTAAGCCGAAAATGAAATTAAATTAACAGCGCCGCCGCCGTTTGTTACAAGCCCCTTATTTGCAGGCATTTCTATTTTTTCAAAAACCAAATATCATCCACAGAAGATGGAATCATTCCATCACCGGTCCCCACTTATTCACCCCACTCACCGTTGTCCGCGACATTATTATTGTAAAAACCAAAGGAGCAGGTAAATTATTAGGGTATTATTTTAACCATACCAAGTTCTAACAGGAGGCTTTAAAATTAAAGGGAAAGATTTGGTTTGGTGATATATAATAAGCCTCTGCTTTAGAATTGAGAGGACTGGCACGAGGTTATGAAACTGATAGGCGTTGATACGGGCGGGACTTTTACCGACCTGGTCCTTGTTGATGGTGAGGGCCGGGTTCAGGTTCACAAGGTGCTTTCCAGCCCGGATAACCCTTCACGGGCCGTTCTCGAGGGGCTGGAGGGCTTGCTCGGAGAGTCGGAAGAGTCTCGCCGGATCGTGCATGGGTCAACTGTAGCCACCAATGCTATTTTAGAGCGCAAGGGCGCCAGAACGGCCCTCATTACCACGGCGGGGTTCGAGGATGTGCTGGAGATCGGCCGTCAAAGGAGGCCGGGGCTGTATGACTTGATCGGTCGCAGACCGCCGCCCTTGGTGGAACGTGAACTGCGCCTGGGCTTGAACGAACGGGTTCTGTTTGACGGTCAGGTCGAACAAAGCGCTGATCCCGATGAAATCTCGGATCTCCTGGCGAGGGCCAGGGAAGCGGGCGCTCAGTCCCTGGCCGTTTGTCTCCTGCACGCCTATGCCAACCCGGTTCACGAGACCATGGTCAGGGAACAGGCCCGTTCCCTCGGCCTGCCGGTTTCAGTTTCTCACCAGGTCTTCAACGAATTTCGTGAATACGAACGGGCTTCCACCACGGTGGTCAACGCCTATGTCGCTCCTTTGATGGTGCGCTATCTGGAGGAACTCGAAGATAAGCTTGAGGCGGATCGGCTTCGCATCATGCAGTCCAACGGCGGTTCCATCTCGGTCTCGGCCGTCAAGGAGAAACCGGTGCGCACGATCCTGTCCGGACCGGCTGGCGGGGTGTGCGGGGCGGAGATAATAGCCAGGGCCGCCGGGGTGGACAAGTTTATCAGCCTTGATATGGGTGGAACCTCCACGGATGTCTCGCTTTATGATCGAGGCGTCCAGTTGAGCACGGAATCATTTATCGGGGGCTGTCCGGTAAAGGTGCCCATGATTCGTATCCACACCGTCGGTGCCGGGGGTGGTTCCATCGCCCGGGCGGACGCGGGCGGCGCTTTGACCGTGGGTCCTGACAGCGCCGGAGCCGACCCTGGCCCGGTCTGCTACGGACGCGGAGAAGAGATAACGGTCACGGACGCCAACCTGTTTTTAGGGCGGCTGGATCCAAATTATTTCTTGGGGGGACATATGCCGATCCGCGCCGGCCGGGTGGACGGATTCATGAATGACCTGGCCCGAAAACTGAACCTTTCAGCCGACCGAACGGCTGAAGGCGTGGTGCGGGTGGTCAATACAGCCATGGAAAAGGCCCTGCGAGTCATCAGCCTTGAGCGAGGCTATGACCCGCGTGAATTCACATTGATCTCCTTTGGCGGCGCCGGGGGACTCCATGCCTGTGAACTGGCCCGGTCGCTGGGGCTTCGCCGAGTGCTGGTTCCGCCCAACCCGGGAGTGCTTTCGGCTCTCGGCATGGTCATGTCTGATGTCGTTGTTGATTCATCGAAAACCATCATGATCCCCGCGGAATCAGCCGATTCCAAGCGGATCGCGGAAAGTTTTCTGCCGTTGGTCACTGATAATCTGGCCGGAATGGAGGCCGAGGGATTTGCCCGGGAAGAAGTTGAGGTGGAGCGTTTTTTGGACATGCGCTATCAAGGTCAATCTTATGAAATCACGGTTCCTTTTACCGATGATTTTGTGGATCAATTTCATCGGCATCACCATCGTCTTTACGGGACCATGAACCCTGAAAGGCCCACTGAGATCGTGACCCTGCGTGTTCGGGTGACCGGGGCAAGGCCCAAGCCGGAGCTGCCTGCGGCCTGTGCAACCGGGAAAGACGCTGCCGCGGCTGTTATTGACCGAAAGCCCGTTTTTGCGAAAGGCTGGCGTGAAGCATTTGTGATCGAGCGGGACCTGCTTGAACCGGGTCACAAATTCCGCGGACCGGCCCTGGTCATCGAGTTTTCCTCCACCACGTATGTGCCCGAAGATTTTAAATGCGAAGTTGATCCGATGCTGAACCTGATACTCGAATCTGACGAGGCGCGCCCATGAGTGATTATCCGGCTGATATCGATCCCGTTCTTTTAGAGGTTTACAAGCACCTGCTGGCCGATGTGGCTGAGGAGATGGGTGTTTCTTTGAACCGAACCGCTTTCTCCCCGAATATCAAAGAACGGCGGGATTATTCCTGCGCCGTGTTTGACGGGGCGGGTGAACTGGCGGCCCAGGCTCTGCATATCCCGGTTCATCTCGGGTCCATGCCTTTATCGGTAAGACACATCGTCAATACCCTGGACCTCGAACCGGGAGATGTAGCCATACTCAACGATCCCTTTCGCGGCGGCACCCACCTCCCGGATATCACCATGGCCGCCCCGGTCTTCATCAGCGGCATGCGGGAGCCTGCTTTTTTCGTGGCCAACCGGGCCCACCATGCCGATGTCGGCGGTTCAAGCCCCGGTTCCATGCCCGTGGCGGAGGAGCTTTTTCAGGAAGGTCTGGTCATCCCGCCGGTTAAATTGATGGCGCGCGGTAAACCGGTAAAGGGAATCTGGGACCTGATCCTGGCCAATGTCCGTACCCCGTCTGAAAGGGAAGGCGATCTTTCCGCCCAGATAGCCGCGCTGGCCGTGGGCCGGCGGCGTCTTTCCCAGATGGCCTCAAGGCACGGCGCCGACGAGATGCGAATGTATATGTCAGCGCTGATGGATTACGCTGAACGTCTGTCCCGCCGGACTATTTCCCGCATCCCGGACGGTGTCTATACCTTTGAGGACTGCCTTGACGATGACGGCGTTGAAAATCGGCCTGTCCCCATTCGCGTGAAAATTACGATCACTTCAGACGAGGCGGTTGTTGACTTCTCGGGCAGTTCGCCCCAGGTAAGGGGGAGCGTCAATGCCGTCAAGGCCATCACCCTTTCGGCGGTGTTTTATGTATTCAGGTGCCTCATCGAAGAGGACGTGCCGACGAACGCCGGTTGTCTCAGGCCGATTACCCTTATCGCCCCGGAAGGCTCCGTCGTGAACGCGCGCTTCCCGGCCGCGGTGGCCGGAGGCAACGTGGAGACTTCACAGCGCCTGGTGGACGTTTTGCTGGGGGCCTTGGCCAAGGCGCTTCCAGGCCGCATTCCGGCGGCCTCTTCCGGGACCATGAACAATTTGAGCATCGGCGGTCATGACCCGCGCGGCGGCGGGTCTTTTACCTACTATGAAACCATCGGCGGCGGTATGGGCGCCGGGCCGCAGGGCCCGGGCCTGTCCGGCGTTCAGACTCACATGACCAACACCTTGAACACGCCGGTTGAAGCCCTGGAACACGCTTATCCGATACAGGTTGTCCGATACGGCCTGCGTCCCGGTTCGGGCGGGCCCGGGCGGTACTCCGGGGGTGAGGGCCTGGTCAGGGAAATAAGGCTCCTGACACAAGCCCGCGTCTCCATCCTGTCCGACCGCCGTGAAAACGCCCCTTACGGGCTGGCCGGCGGAGGTCCCGGTAAACCGGGCCGGAATCTGCTCAAGCGGTCCGGAAAAGAAAAAAAGCTTAAAGGAAAGGTAAACCTTGCCGCCTTGGCCGGCGATGTCATTACCATCGAGACCCCGGGCGGCGGCGGCTGGGGAAAGAAAGAAACCTAGATTATGCGACAGATTGGATAGATTCCATGCGGCATTATACTGCCGCCGGGCTCATTCATCCACGGGTAAACCCGTGGTATTCTGTCTTCGACCGCATAAACTTTTAGGACGGCAAACGATCGTTATCCCTTGCCACAGTCATCATCAGTTCCACGGTGTTCTGGAACATTGGTTCCGGCCGGTCGTATCGGTGCAGCTTCAGCGCCCCTTCCGGGCAGCCTATGGCGCAGACGCCGCAGCCTATGCATTTTTCCGGGTCTGCCACAGCCCTGCCTTCAGCATCGTCAACAGTTATAGCATCTAGAAAGCACCGCTCCTCACATGTCCCACACATTACGCAATCTTCAGTTGCTTCCGGCAGGAAGTTGGAGGGTCGTACCGCGGTGGGATTATCGCCCCAGACCGTCCGGCCGCGGACGTTAGAGCAGCAGCATCCGCAGCACATGCACATAATCCCGAATGGACCGTTGATGGAGTTATTAGTAGTGGGGATCAGACCCAATTCCACGACTTCGTCTATGTAGTCAATGGCCTGCCGTTTTGTTACCGGCTTGCCCAGGCCAAGCTCGATGAAGCGGTCAGCCGCCCCGCCGATGAAGACACAGCATGCAATCGGCAAGTGGTCGGCACACTCGCGGATACCCATTTTTTCTGTTCGAGTCCTGCAGGGGCAGGGGACCAGGGCCAGATCTTCCGTGGGCAGATTTTGGACAAAGGCATGGGCTTCTTCCGCAGTATAGGTTTTTTCCTCCGAGTGAATGGCTTGTTCAATTGGGATGGAACGCAGCATGGGCGTGCCTTTGGAGGACGTTCCGTAAAATTTATAATATTTTTCTTTAATGAAAAAATCCTGATAGAGCTTAGCGGCCTCCAGGTCATCCTCCTTGATTTCAGGATAAAACATGTGCAGGTTGAGCAAGGTAGGAATAGAGGGCAGCCGTTTCTTATATCTTCCCTCAACCGCGGCCCGTTTTGATAGAGAATCCATGATTTCATTCACTTTTTCAGCATCGACACCTGATACCTCAGCCAATTCTTCAATGGTCATAGATTTCTGCATGCTGAGATGTTGAACAAGCTCTGCTTCTTCAGGTGAATAGACGATTTTTAAATACTCGATAAAAGCCCTTGAAAACTCTCCATCCGTTTTTGGAGCGGTTAATATTCCCTTGTCAATGGTTTCCATGATCTTAATATAAACCTTGTCATTCTTATCGATATTTTTTCCTGCCATGATTCAGCCTCCCAAGATTTTTTTATGCATAAGACGGTGTTTACCATTGAAAAAATACCGAAGTCAAGAGAATTTTATCACGGTAAATTTGTTTTACCTTCAGAAAAATCCCTTGACTTTTGTTAAAAATTAATGCAGGAAATTTATTGATTCTAATGGTAGAAGTACCTGAAGCTGATTTTTACCACCTGAAGCTGATTTTTACCATAGGAGGAATACGTATTTTGACTCGAAAAAATAGAAAAGCTGGCGGTAATTTGCGCGAACTCATGATTCAGAATGAAGCCAAACGTAAGCGGGAAGAATTCATGCTGAAGCACGCTCGGGAAATCGCTAATGAACATGGATTGCACGCCTTGACCTTGCCCCTCTTAGCAGAGCGCAGTGGATATTCCAAGCCTACAGTCTATAAGTACTTTCCAACCCAGGAAGACCTCATCGTGGCTATGGCCACCCAGTCCACAGCCATACGAGTTTCTTATTATGAAAAAGCTCTGAGATTCCAAGGCAGACCGCGGGAAAAACTTTCCGTCATCGGCTTTCTGAACTTCGGACCTCTCCATTTTTACCTTCGTGAAATACTCGACGTGCATGTCAATCGTCTAAACCATAAGGCTTCGCCAGAGCGGCAGCGGGAGCTTTATAAAAATGAGAAGCGAGTCTCGGAAATCTTGATCGAAATCATCAGGGAAGCTGTTGAAATAGGCGATTTAACGCTACGTGGAGACATGGATGAATGCCAGATTCTCATCATACTACAATCAATCACTTTAGGCGGCTATGTGCTCAGGGAATCTGATTCGGAAGTTTATGAAACTTGGTTTGACCGGAACCGGCTTTGGCCAAATGATGCCGGCCCTATTTTACTTGATATTTTCGGCTGGCATCCACTCAGCAGTGAATGGGATTACCGGGCAACCAGAAAACGCTTCTATCAGGAAGTCTTCCCGGAACTCCTATCAGATGTGGGTGGTGGCGAGAGATCAGCCAAAAATATTTCTTGAGGAAGGAGGATTACAGGATGAAAATATTAAGAACCCCAGATGAACGGTTTGAAAATTTGCCGGATTATCCTTTTGAACCGCATTACGTAGAGGTGCCTGATGGTGAAGGCGGTACATTACGTATACACTACGTGGATGAAGGGCCAGCCGACGCAGCCGAAACCCTGCTTCTGATGCACGGGGAACCTTCATGGTCCTTCCTGTATCGTAAGATGATCCCCCTCTTTGTCGAAGCCGGCTATCGAGCCGTGGCTCCAGACCTGGTTGGCTTCGGGAAATCCGATAAACCGGCCAGCCGTGACGATTATACATACAATCGTCACGTTGATTGGATGCGCGCTTGGCTGGATAGTGTTGGTCTGAGCAATATTACGTTATTCTGCCAGGACTGGGGCTCACTCATCGGACTCAGGCTTGTAGGCGAGAACCCGGATTTGTTCAGCCGTGTGGTGGTGGGTAACGGCGGCTTGCCTGCCGGGGGCGGCCAGGTGTCCGAGGCTTTTCTCAACTGGCAGAAATTTTCACAGACCGTGCCGGTTTTTGAAACCGGTGCTATCATGAGCAATGCGCTGAGAAATCCCACGCCGGAAATACTCGCGGCCTATGACGCACCCTTTCCGGACCAGTCCTATGTTGAAGGCGCCAGGATTTTCCCATCCCTGGTTCCCACCAGTGATGAGGACCCGGCTGTGCCGGCAAACAGGAAGGCCTGGGAAACGCTTTCTAAATTTGAAAAACCTTTTCTAACCACATTTTCAGATGGTGACCCCGTGACAACCGGGGGTGAAAAATTATTACAAAGACTGATCCCCGGCGCAAAGGGCCAGCCGCATACGATTATTAAAGGCGCAGGCCACTTTTTGCAGGAAGACAAAGGTGAAGAGTTGGCACGAGTTATTATCGATTTCATAATGCAGACGCCAGTAAAGGAGTCCTGAGGTGAGTGATCCGGAATCCTCCATTGAAACTGGACCCACCGGAGATTGAATTGAGTCATTCGGAAAAGGTCTGAAAAGAAAAACTAAATACTTTATATATCGCAAATTGTCTTCGGTGAGTGCCATCAGCGGTCCACTTGCCAAAAGACTCCACCAAAAGGATATCAAATGAGGAATTATATTTTAGGAGTAATGTCCGGGTTGGCGGGCGCTTTATTGTATTCAATTGCGCCACAAACAGCCTGGTATTTTTGGGTGCTTTTCGTGGCCGGGTGCCTGCTTATCGTCTTCAGTTGTGATGTTTTTTTTGGCTCCCTGAAGGAGCATCAATCCCAAATGGTTGAATCCCGGTGTAATTATTGATCCCGGGGCTGAAAAATATCACGAATGATGGGAAGAACACACTCATTCCCGAACGGATGAAATATGTCGTCTGCACAATTGGTGTGTGCCCGCCTGATCTCGTCCACCGCGCATCGACCGAACCGGGTGCCGCGGGTGATCGCGCCGGATATGAAATGGCTTTTATGTCCTATACAAGGATGATGCGGTTTATCAAGGGTCTGGGGTATGAGGGCGTTTGATCTCCAGCTGATCGCACCTGTAATTCCCTTTGCCATATCCGCAGGACTGGGTGAACTGGGACGTATGAACCGTATGGTCAATCCCATATTTGGAGGCAATGTTCGTCTTGGCGCCGTCCTGACTGACCTTCCCTTGGCCGTTGACAAGCCCATCGATTTCGGCTTGCAGAAGTTTTGCGAGAAATGCAAAAAGTGCGCTACATCCTGTCCGGCCAACGCAATCAGTAAAGCGGACCAACCTTACCGGGAAACTGCCGATTCAAGGCAAATACCCGGCAAGAAGGTCTATTTCGAAAATAATAGAGCCTGCGTGGATTGGCAGCCTAATAAAGACCTTTATTGTTCGATCTGCAGGAGGATCCGCACGAATTAAACAACTTGTGGGATATCAATCTTGATCTCCGGCACGAACTAGTGGAAGAGCTTCTATTTGAAGTGATTAAGCAACAGAGTATCTATCCAAAAAAGCAGGCCAGGGCGTGAGGAAGAAAAAGGCGCGCCTGAAACCGTTACCTTAACGAGCGGTGGAGCCTTTCACCGTCATCAGATTATTAACAGAAATGGAAAAGAAAGGAAAAGAAAGGAAAAGAAAGAGGTTGAGGCATATGAGCAATCGCGACGTATTTAAAGGCAAGATTGGACGTACGACCGAAGAATCTACACCCTGGTGGCCGGAACCGAAACGGACCGTGGAAAACACTCCCAATGTGGTGGTGATTCTGTTTGATGACCTGGGTTTTTCCCATTTCGGATGCTATGGCTCCACCATTGACACGCCAAACATAGATCGGCTGGCTGAAAATGGGATCCGGTTTTCCAACTTCCACACTACCCCCTTATGTTCGCCCACCAGGGCCAGTCTACTTACCGGCCGCAACCACCATACGGTGGGCATGGGCACGGTATCAAACATCAACACCGGCTATCCAAACCGAACGGGCAATATAACCCACCACGCAGCCACAATTGCCGAGATGCTGAGTGAGGAAGGATTCGCGACGTTTTGTACAGGTAAATGGCACCTGGCTAATACAGCGGACACCTCCGCAGCCGGACCTTTTGATCAGTGGCCTTTGCAGAGGGGCTTTGACCGTTTTTATGGGTTCCTTGAGGGCGAGACCGACCAGTTCTATCCCCAACTCACCTATGACAATCATTACATTGATCCACCGTATGGTCCCGAAGAAGGATATCATCTCACTGAGGACCTGGTGGACAAAGCCATGGAGTTTATCCGTGATCTGAAATCAGTCCGGCCGGATCGGCCGTTTTTCCTTTACCTGCCTTTCGGCGCGACCCATTCCCCGCACCAGGCGCCTCAAGAGTACGTAGATAAATATAAGGGGCGGTTCGACGCGGGCTGGGACAAAATACGACAGGAATGGTATGAGAACCAGCTTAAACTGGGCATCATCCCCGAAGGTACTGAGCTTGCCCCGCGAAACAGGGGTGTCGAGCCATGGGAGAATCTTTCTGAAAACCAGAAACGGTTCGCGCTCAAGCTCCAGGAAGCCTTTGCCGGATTCCTGGACCACACCGACCATCACATCGGGAGGCTCTTGTCCTTTCTGGAAGAAATGGGGGAGATGGACAACACCATTATCGTTCTGACTTCAGACAATGGGGCCAGCCAGGAAGGCGGTCCCAACGGTGTGATGGACGAGGCCATGTATTTCATGCGCGTGCAGCAGGACGTGGACGAGATTCAGGACCGTATTGATGAGATCGGCGGGCCGCACAGCCATTCTAATTACCCTTGGGGTTGGGCCCAGGTTGGGAACACACCGCTTAAATGGTACAAGCAGAATACTTTCGGCGGAGGTGTGCGTGATCCTTTGATTTTCCACTGGCCGGGCCACATTAACGATAAGGGAGGCATACGGCATCAGTTCCACCATGTTACGGATATTGTACCGACTATCCTTGAGCTGCTGGATATTGAGGCCCGGGACTCGTACCGTGGATATACCCAGATCCCTATTTCCGGGACGTCTATGGTGTATACCTTTGACGCACCGGATGAAAAAACCCGTAAAGGTCCGCAGTATTTTGAGATGGGCGGTCATCGCGGGATCTGGGCTGATGGCTGGAAGGCGGTGACCTACCATAGAAGAGGAGAACCATTTACAGACGATGAATGGGAGTTATATCATCTTGACGAAGATTTCTCGGAATGTCATAACCTGGCCGCTGAGAACCCGAAGAAACTGAGGGAGATGATCGAACTGTGGTGGATCGAAGCCAGCCGTCACGGTGTGCTTCCCCTTGATAACCGCGGTAATCCGTTCGCAATAGGCCGGTTCCGGCCTGGTACACCGCACCAGCACGGTCGCTATGTTTACTATCCGCCCATTTCGCATGTACCCATGGCTGCCGCGCCCGCTTTTGGCGCCCGTACCTGGACTATGTCTGCGGAAGTGGAAAGAGGGGACGAATCCAGTGACGGTGTTATTGTGGCCCACGGCACTCAGAACACGGGTTTCTCCTGGTATATCAAGGATAACCTGCTTGTATTCGATAGCAATGCCCTGGCCAAGCACGCTGTGGTCAGATCAAACAAACCTGTGCCAGCAGGGAAAAGCTCGTTAGGAGTGGCCTTCAACTGGGCTGATAAGCAGGGAACCATCACCTTGCTGATAAATGGCGAAGAATGCGGCTCCCTGCAGGCGCCTTCACGAATTCGTACTCACACTACGGGCATGAGTATTGGACGTGACGCCCTTTCGCCCGTTACCGACGAATATGAAGCGCCCTTCCCGTTTAAGGGAAAAATATCGCGTGTTGAGGTGACCCATCAACCTTATCAGTCAGCTAAAGACGAACGGGAAGACCGCGAAGCAAGGCAAAAAGCCGAAATGGCCAAGCAATAATAGTGAATAGAAACGCCTGGAAGGAGAACGCACCATGGAACTGAAAGACGCAATCCGAAACCGCAAAAGTATCAGAGCCTATAAACCCGATCCAATTCCCAAGGAGGTTTTAACAGACATTTTTGAGAGGGCCCTACGCGCGCCATCGGCTATGAATGTTCAACCCTGGGAGATCACAGTGGTATCAGGCCAGGCTCTTGACGAAATCCGGAAGGGAAACCTCGAGATGCTTCGTGGCGGTAAGGCGCCAGCCTCAGACTTTGGTCATTCGAAACCGTATGAAGGCATCTACCGGGAGCGGCAAAAGACTCTGGGAATAAGTCTATATAAGCTATTAGGCATCGAGAGGGACGACCAGCAGAAGAGAATGGAATGGACCATGAAAGGCTTTCGTTCCTTTGATGCGCCGGCCAGCATTATCTTATCGGCGGACGATAGTCTTGACACCCGGTTCGCTGCTTCGGACATCGGCGGCTTGATCCAGACTATTTGTCTCCTTGCCCTGGATCACGGGTTGGGTACCTGCATTAACGGCCAGGGCATTATGTTCCCAGAGGTAGTCAGGAAGGTTACTGGTTTACCTGAGTCCAAGAAGATGTATATCAGCATCGCAATCGGCTATCCCGATTGGGACCACCCGGCGAACAAGCTGGAGACTGAACGTGAAACCATGGAAAATGTTGTGACCTGGATAGGTTTCGACTAGCCCGGAGCACTACGATATCCTAACTTATGATGCAAAGAGTTTAAAAATTAGGTTCTTCTCCCGTTTAGTTGGAGATATAATGGTCGAAAGCCTGTTTAACTTTAAGGACAAAATATAGATTATCGTGAAAACCATAAGCTTTACGCTTACGGACATACGATCCCCCTCTCAGACCAAGCGCTCCATCGTCCAAATGATTCGGCAACGAGTTTATCAGATGGCCGCCGGTTATGAAGACTGCAACGAGGCCGACTTTCTCCGTATCGATCCGGCATTACGACTTTCTTTGGGCAAGGATGCTGATTTGGGAGCCAGCCAGTCCATGCTTTCCCGCCTGGAGAATGACATTCTTGGTAATGCGGAAGGCTTGAAAACAGGAAATCGCGGCTAACGCCGCATAATTCAGGAGAAAGGCCGTCTTAACTTTATGGCGATTAGCTTTCCGGATAAAAAGACCGAGGTGTATAATAAGTAAAAATTTTTACCTTTACTGGTAATCGGTGCTTAGACCATTTAAAAAAAGAGATTAACTCACAATTGGGAATATGTCGGCCAAAGATATCATTCATCTGGATATGGACGCCTTCTACCCGGCGGTCGAGGTGCTGGACAATCCTGAGTTAAGGGGGAAACCGGTGATTGTCGGCGGACGGGGAAACAGAGGCGTAGTCTCCTCGGCCTCCTATGAAGCCCGCAAATACGGGGTCCATTCGGCTCAACCCATTGCCACCGCCCGGCGGCTGTGCCCGAACGGGATATTCCTGCCGGTCAGAATGGCGAGATACGTTGATATTTCCAAGAAGGTCTTTGAAATATTTTGCCGCTTTACTCCCCTGGTGGAACCTCTTTCCATTGATGAGGCCTTTCTTGATGTAACGGGCAGCCGCCGCCTTTTCGGGTCCCCGGAAGAGATTGCCCGAAAAATCAAAACACTGGTAAAAAATGAGATCGGCCTGACAGTTTCCGCCGGGGTGGCTCCCTCCAAGCTGGCAGCTAAAATCGCCTCTGATCTGGAAAAGCCCGACGGCCTGACCGTAGTGCCACACGGCCGGGTCAAGGAGTTTCTGGAACCCCTGCCCATTGGAAAGCTATGGGGTGTGGGCCAAGCTGTTCAGAAGGACCTGGAGCTTTTGGGCGTCAGGACCATTGGCGACTTGAGTCGCCTGCCCCTGGATCTTCTTAAAAGAAAGTTTGGCCGGCATGGCGTGCATTTGTATAAAATGGCCGGGGACATGGACGAGAGAGACGTGGAAACAGAGCGTGCCGTAAAATCCGTCAGCCGTGAAGAAACTTTTTCAAAAGATATTCTTGATCTGGAAACTGTAAAAAGAAACCTTCTTGATCTGGCCACCCGGGTCGCCCGTCGTATGAGGCGTAAGGGCCTGGCCGGCAGAACCGTTAACCTGAAAGTGAAGTACAAGGATTTTGTGCAGATAACCAGATCCACAACCCTGTCTGCACCAACCGATGATCAGGGGGAAATTTACCGGCGGGTATGCGATTTGCTTCATGAAACCGAAGCGGGCCGGCGACCGGTCAGGCTGCTCGGAATATCTCTTTCCAACCTGACCGCTCCTGACCAGGAACAGCAACTATACCTTTTTGAACAGGAAACGCGCGGGGCGCAAAAAAAACAGCTCAATTCCGCTCTCGACGCCATTATTGAAAAATTCGGCCAGGACGCCATCCTTCCCGGGACGCT
>CAZVRN010000030.1:0-14975 GCA_964629485.1 uncultured Thermodesulfobacteriota bacterium
CGGACAGCCTCTCAGTCCCCCTTTAAAAAAGGGGGAGTTGTCTTTGGTCTCTGTTCAGATTTTTTTCAAACAATCCCGCCAGTTAATTATACCGGCTTTTTCCTCGTTCCAGGGCTCTGCCCTGGAACGTTGTAATACCTTGAGGCTCTGCCTCAATCCAAGAATTCATGCAATAACTTCAGCCGGAACCAAACCATCACGGCCAGCCCAGACAACAAAGTTGTCTGGGTCCGAAGGACAAGAGGAAGGTATCGAGGCAAAGCCCTGGAACGAGGGAAATAATTGTTTGACTTGTAAAATTTGATGGACTACTATGCACGAAAATCAACAGTCAGGATTTTCTTCTGTATTTTTGACGAGAAATCGTCATTATACAGCAGGCAAGGTATTTTGTAACATCCCGGAATGGTGCAACAAGTTAAATAGTAGTTGCAAAACGCGGATTCTAAGTGAAAGGCCGCAGTTGACGCATGATTTAAATCACTTAAGAAAAGGGGGATGAACCATGAATACGAGACTGTTTTTTGTTTCAACTTTATTGGCCGTGCTGGTGCTTATTTTTCTGTCCGGGCCTATGGCTGAAGCAAAAAAAGACGACGTGGATTATGGATCTAAGGCTAAAATGTTACCGACAGACGAGCAAATATTCAGTTGGATAAAGGACCTTTGGTGGATAGGCCGCACATCTGAAACCGGTTTTCGGCGGGCCGGAACAGAGGCTGACCATAGGGCGGCCAACTATATACTGGAAAAATTCAAAAGTTTCGGATTGCATGACGTCCATCTCGAACCGGTGAAATTCCCCAGCTGGGCCGCGCATGAATGGGGGTTGAAGATAAAGGTCGGGGAAAATCAACGCTGGGATCACATCCCTTCTTATTACCGGCCCTATAGCGGTTTTACTCCTGCAGAAGGGCTTACCGCGGAGATGGTTTATGTTGGCCGGGGGATGAAGCCGGCTGATTTCAAAGGAGTAAAAAACAAAATCGTTGTCGTGGACCTGTTTGCTCCCGGGCTGCCGTTTGACAAGGTGTTCAAGCCTGCGGCATTGTTCGTTTATGATCCGGACAACACTTTACCCGGAGCCAAGGTGACGCAAAACTGGCCTGTGCTTAATATACTGTCTTCCTTTAAACTGGCGGTTGAAAATGGGGCTGTCGGTTTCGTGGGCATACTGGATTTTGATTTGCAGAACATGAATCAGTACTACTCGCCTTATAACGCCATCCTCCAAAAAATACCCGGGATCTATATAAGCCGACTCGACGGGAAGTACTTGAAGAAGCTAATAAAAGAGAATCCGGTAAAAGCAAACCTTGTTCTGCGTGGAAGCAAAAGTGAGGGAACAACCCATAATGTCGTCGGAAGTTTGCCGGGACAAACCAACGAGGTTATTCTCGTCACCAGTCACCTTGACGGCTGGGCGGTCAATGACGCCTCGGGAACTTCGATCGTCATGGCCCTGGCTAAATATTGCGGTCAGCTCCCGGCCAAAAGCACGAAAAAAACATTGATGTTTGTTGCCTCAGCCGGCCATTTTATCGGCGATATTCCAACAAGGGCTTTCATAAAGAAACACTCCGATATGATGCCTTCAGTCGTCGTCGATTTAAATATTGAACATATAGCCAAGGAAATCGTGGAAAAGGACGGCATGTTCAGATGGACCGGCCTGGTTGCTCCCCGGGCGTTTTTCATCTCCGGCCCTCGACTCTCTGGCAATAAATATCTCACGGCCATTGCCAAGAAAGCCGTTATTAAAAATAAACTCAAACGAACAGTAGGCACGCCGGCAAGCGGCCTTCTTGGCCCGCATCCCCCGGGAATCTCCCACTGGTACGATGCTGCGGGAATACCGATAGTACACTTGATCACCGGTCCGGCTGTCATGTTTACACCCGTAGACACCCCTGATAAAGTGGCCTCGGATCAGTTAAGGCGTGTCACGGCCACCTTTGTGGATATCATTGATCAAATCGACAATACGCCTGCCGATTTAATGAAGACAAAAAAAGAAGCGACATCAGGAAGTTCAAAATAGATTCAAAGTTTGGGTTAACAATAAATAGGCAGGGGCCCCCTGGACTCCTGCCTATTATTTCGAACGGTTTGTCTTGATTCCCACCCGTTGGATCTCCTCAAAGATATCGCAAAAGAAATAATGAATACGATTTTTTCACATATTTAACCGGGCCCCATCTGTCTTGTCCTTGACACATACCACGCCTTGGAGGCGGCAACATAGTGCCAATGAAAATTTTATAAACTATATCAACTAGTTTTGGTCGTCATGAGAGCAAAAAATCCAAAAACGAGACCGAATGGATTATGTGCCGCCTAGACTTGCCCTCCTTGAGTCAATAGATTATGATCAGGCCATGGCCGAAACGAAATTGACAGTAATTGGAGGCGGGCTGGCCGGGTGCGAAGCCGCCTGGCGATTGGCCAGGGCGAACGTAAAAGTTGACCTTTTTGAGATGAAGCCCGGGAAGCTGTCCCCGGCTCATACCTCGCCCCTCCTGGCGGAACTGGTTTGTTCTAATTCCTTTCGTTCCAACGACTCCCATTCAGCGGTGGGTTTGCTCAAGGAGGAGATGAGAAGGCTCGACTCTTTGATCATGGCCGCGGCCGAGGAAACGAAAATCCCGGCAGGCAAGGCTCTGGCCGTGGACCGGGAGAAATTCTCCGCCATTATCACCGCGCGCATCGAAGCGCTGGATCAGGTGCGGGTGATCCGGGAGGAGGTCGGCTATATCGAGCCGGATCGTTTAACCGTTTTAGCGGCCGGTCCCCTGGCCTCGGAATCACTTTCCGCCTCACTCGCAGCCCTGGTCGGTTCTGAACACCTGCACTTTTACGATGCCATTTCCCCCATCGTCACGACCGATTCCATTGATATGAACAAGGCCTTTGTGGCTTCGAGATATGACGACACCGGCGGCGACTACATCAACTGTCCCCTGACCAAAGATGAATACGACCGCTTTCTTCAAGAACTCAGGGAAGCGGACCGGGTTACGCCGCGTCCTTTTGAAAAGCCCCGCTATCATGAGGGTTGTCTGCCCATCGAAGTCATGGCCGCCCGTGGTCCCCTGACGCTGACCTTCGGCCCCATGAAACCGGTCGGCCTGGTTGATCCCCGCACAGGCCGGCGGCCTTACGCCGTGGTTCAGCTTCGCCGCGAAAACAAGGCCGGAACCCTGCATAACCTGGTCGGTTTTCAAACAAGGCTCAAATGGCCGGAGCAGGACCGCGTTTTCCGCTTGATTCCGGGACTTGAAAAAGCGGAGTTTGTCCGGTTTGGCAGCGTGCACCGCAACACCTTTATCAACAGCCCCCGCCACCTAAACGCGCACCTCCAGCTCAAGCGCCACCCGAAAATCTTTTTGGCCGGACAGCTTACCGGCGTGGAGGGATACGTCGAATCCGCCGCTACAGGCATCCTGGCCGGTGAAAACGCGGCCCGCCTGGCAAAGGGACTGCCCCTGGTGACGCCGCCGCCGACCACGGCCCTCGGCGCCCTGATCACGCATATCACGGACAAGACGCCCAGGGACTTCCAGCCCATGAACGTGAATTTCGGCCTTTTCCCGCCCGCTCCGGCTGGAGTGAGGAAAAAAGACCGGAAGGCCTATTATTCAAAAAGAGCGCTCAAAGACCTGGCCGCCTGGCTGGAAAAAATTGAACGCCCGATCAAAAAAATGGTAAAATAAATAAGTCCAGCCTTGCCCAAAGGAGACTTCTCAGTTCGGAGGAACAGGAATGAAAAAACTAAGCATGATAGCCGCAGTAATCATCTGTTTCAGCCTTCTCGCGGGTCTTTCGGCCTGCCTGACACCGGGAGGCAGGACCGCGGGCCAGACGGTTGATGACGCCGCCATCACCACCAAGATAAAGGCGAAACTCATAAAAGACGACATCCTGAAAGGGTTCGCCATCTCGGTCAAGACCTTCAAGGGCGAAGTGACGCTTACCGGGGCCGTTGACACCGATGCCTCCAGGAAGAGGGCGGTCTCGATAGCCCGTTCCGTTTACGGCGTGCGCAAGGTCAATAACCTGATCAAGCTCAAATGATCCCGGATTCCGCTCTTCGCGGAACCGGGCGTCCGGCCCCCGGACAGGAATACCCCGCCTTATAGCATAAATCTTCTCGGCCGCACCTTGACACCCTGCCCGGGTGAACTTAGTTTATTAGTAGTTCCAATAAATTGATAAGCCATTGTTTTTTGGAGGATATAAAACATGAGATTTGACAAGATGACCCTGAAATCCCAGGAGGCCGTCCAGGAGGCGCAGCGGCTGGCTGAGTCCCGCGGGCACCAGCAGATGGAGCCGCTCCACCTGGCCAAGGCCTTGCTGGATCAGCAGGAAGGGGTTGTCCGTCCGATATTGCAAAAACTGGGTGTCCAGCCCAATGCCCTGCTGGCTGAAATAGAATCAGGCTTAAATAGCCTGCCCCAGGTGCAGGGAGGCGGCATCCAGTCATATATGGGACCCGAATTAAAAAAGGTTTTTGACGTAGCCTTCGCCGAAGCCGAAAAGATGCATGACGATTACGTCAGCACCGAGCACCTGCTCTTGGCTATCCTGGCGGTCAAGGATAATCCGGCGGCCAAGATTTTTCTGGCGCAGGGGGTGACCCGTGACAAGATCTTTCAGGGACTGGTGGACATTCGCGGCGCTCAGCGCGTGACAGACCCCAACCCGGAGGACAAGTACCAGGCCCTGGATAAATTTGCCCGTGATTTGACCGACCTGGCGCGCAAGGGGAAACTGGACCCGGTCATCGGCCGGGATGAAGAGGCCAGGCGGACCATACAGATATTGTCCCGGCGCACCAAGAACAACCCGGTCCTGATCGGCGAGCCGGGCGTGGGCAAGACGGCTATTGTCGAGGGACTGGCCCAAAGAATCGCTGATGGAGACGTGCCCGAAAGCCTGCGCGATAAGCGCGTGGTGGCGCTGGATATCGGGGCCTTAGTGGCCGGCGCCAAGTACCGGGGTGAATTCGAGGACCGGCTCAAGGCCGTGCTCAAGGAGATCGAAAATGCGGCCGGTGAGATCATCCTTTTTATTGACGAGATGCATACCCTGGTCGGCGCGGGCGCTGCCGAAGGATCGGTGGACGCCTCGAACATGCTCAAACCGGCCCTGGCCCGGGGTGAGCTCAGGTGTATCGGAGCCACGACCATCAATGAATACCGCAAATACATTGAAAAAGACGCGGCCCTGGAAAGGCGTTTCGCCCCGGTCATGGTCACCGAGCCCACGGTTGAGGACACGATCAGTATTCTCAGGGGGCTGAAAGAGCGCTATGAGGTACATCACGGTGTACGGATCAAGGACAGCGCCCTGGTTGCTGCGGCTACCCTTTCCGCCCGCTACATTACGGACCGGTTTCTCCCGGACAAGGCCATTGACCTGATCGACGAAGCGGCCGCCCATCTCAGGATTGAAATTGACAGTCTCCCGGCTGAGATAGATGAGATCGAACGCCGTATCATTCAGTTGGAGATCGAACGGGAAGCTCTCAAAAAAGAACAAGATGACGCCTCCCGGGAGCGGCTGGCCAAGCTCGAACAGACGCTGGCCGACATGCGCGAGGAAGTTTCGGCCCTCAAGTCTCAGTGGCAGGCCGAAAAAGCAATAATCACCAATTTGAGTTCCATCAAGGAGCAGATCGAGCAGGCCAAGCAGGAAGCTGAGGCTGCCCAGCGGGCGGGCGATCTGGCCAAATCCGCGGAACTCACTTACGGCCGCATTCCCGAGCTTCAGGCCCAACTGGCCGAGGCGAATAAAAAACTTGAGGAGACCCCGGGGCATAAGCGCATGCTCAAGGAGGAAGTCGACGCTGACGATGTGGCCGAGATTGTCTCCAGGTGGACGAACATACCAGTTTCAAGGCTCCTGGAAGGCGAGCGGGACAAGCTCCTGCACATGGAGGAGCGGCTGAAACAGCGCGTCATAGGTCAGGACGAGGCAGTGGAAAGTGTTTCCCGGGCGGTCCGGCGAGCCCGGGCCGGGATACAGGACCCCAACCGGCCCATTGGTTCCTTTATTTTCCTGGGTCCCACAGGGGTGGGCAAAACAGAACTGGCGCGCGCACTGGCCGAGTTCATGTTTGACAGCGAGCAGGCCATGATTCGTATCGATATGTCGGAATACATGGAAAAGCATTCGGTGGCCAGGCTTATCGGCGCGCCTCCGGGATATGTCGGCTACGAGGAAGGCGGTCACCTGACCGAGGCTGTCCGCCGCCGGCCTTATTCGGTTATCCTGTTTGACGAAATAGAAAAGGCGCATCCCGACGTCTTTCACGCCCTGCTGCAAGTACTGGACGACGGCCGCATGACGGACGGTCAGGGCAGGACGGTGGATTTCAAGAATACCATCATCCTCATGACTTCGAATATCGGCTCCCAGTGGATCATGGATTTAGCCGGGAAAGATCACAAGGAAATGGAGCGGCGGGTCATGGAAGCGCTCAGGGCGCATTTCAAGCCCGAGTTCTTGAACCGTGTGGACGATATCATCATCTTCCATGCCCTGGATATCGAGCAGGTCAAGAAGATCGTGGATATTCAGATCAGCCTCCTGAATAAAAACCTTCACGATCATAAGCTCGGGATTTCCCTTGAAAACGGCGCCAGGGAATTTCTGGCCCGGGAAGGCTTTGACCCGGTATACGGAGCGCGGCCGCTCAAACGGGCCATCCAGCGCAATATCCAGGACGCCCTGGCCACGGCTATGCTGGAAGGCCGGTTCAGGGAAGGTGATATCGTGACGGTTAAGACCGGAGAGCATGGTTTGGTGCTTGAACCCAGGCCAGCTTAGGCCTGTTTATATAGATGGGGGGAGTCTCGATCATGAGACTCCCCCTTTTATATATTTATAAAACGTCGACCAGAAAACTAATGTAACCGGGTGAGATTTCGGGTCTCGGTCATCTTTTGCGCGGTAAAACCATCAGGCCTAATTCATGCGGACCGATTATCTCCTTACCGGAAGTCACAAAAACCATGGTGGGCGTTTCAAGATCAAGGATCGTTCCTTAGGCATTGTCCCATCCTTCGTGCAGGTAACAGAGAGCTCAGCACAAAGTCAAAGGTTGTGTTATAATGAATATCGGATTTTAACTTCCCGAATGGTACAGAAAATGGACGGGGGTCTTGGCACTATGTTTACTTAAAGCTCACGAGAAAAATCGGCTATGATAAAGCCGCGATTATGGGGTCATTACGATCTAGAATGAAAATAAAATGAACTACTTGAGAAAAGTCTGGAAGAGGCTAAGCCTGCGACGGCAAGTATTGTTTCTCCTGGTTTTAATCGTACTTCTCACCTTGGCCGGAGGTTCATTCACTTTTATCTATGCTATTCGGATGAACGCCTTTCTGACTGAGATGGCCGGAACCCATCTTTTTTCCATTAGAATCGCTGATCAGATGGCAATTGCTATTGCCAATCTCAAGGGATTCGTGAGCTACTATTACATTGAGAGGGACCCCCAATGGCTGGAAAAGATGAAAACGCAGAGGATAATATTTCTCCGCAGGCTCAACGAAGCAAAGAAAAACACCACTCAAGAGGAGGACCGGGCAGCCCTTGACAGAATCGAAAAAGAATATGCCGTGTACACAAAGTTGAAGGACAGGGTTATCGAATTTTACAAAAGGGGGGAAATCAAGAAAGGAGTCGAGCTTCACAGGCAAGTTAGAGAGAAGTTTTTCAATGTGCTCAAGTTCACCAATGAATATAGTGAGATACACAACAGAAAGATAAGAATATTCCAGCAGAAAAGTCGTAGGCAGGCGGAGCGTATGATGATTCTGTCACTCATCGGGATGTCTTTTACATTTTTTCTGGCCATTTTTCTGGCCTTCATCCTTTTCTGGAAAATCCTGGACCCCATAAAAAGATTGTCTATGAAAACCAAAACCGCAGGACCTGTTCTCGGAAACGAAGTGGCTCAGCTCAGTAACGGCATTCATAACTTGATCGAAGATATGGACCAAACGCGCTCCGAGCTGAAGAAAAGCAGAAATCGGCTTGTATTATCCGAAAGGATGGCCGTGGTGGGGAAACTGGCCGCCGAGGTAGCACACAGCATCCGGAACCCTCTAACCTCCATAAAAATGAGGCTGTTTTCACTGGAGAAGAAGCTGGAAGGGCTTACCGAAGAGGAAAAAGATGACATAGAAGCGGTCCAGAAGGAACTGTGGCGGTTAGATAACATTGTACAGAACTTTCTCGAGTTCTCGCGCCCACCCAAGCTGAAGAAGCAACCCCTGAATGTCTCGGAGGTTGTGGACAATGCATTTCAATTGTTGCAATACAGGTTGGGGAAGCAAAATATAAAGGTTATAAGACGAAGACCCGAACAGCTTCCTCCCGTTGAGGCCGACCCAGAGCTTTTGAAAGAAGTTATTGTAAACATTATCATAAATGCTCTCGAGGCCATGGACGGTGAAGGTAAGCTCATAGTTTCTGAGGAGGACGCTGTGGCCGAAAATATCGGCTGGACGGTAATAGTAAAGATCACCGACACCGGCCCGGGCGTCCCGGTGGACATTAGGGGAAAAATCACAGAGCCTTTTTTTAGCACTAAGGAGACCGGCACGGGGCTCGGGTTGTCCATCGCCGAAAGGATAATCGAGGAGCACGGCGGCCAGTTGTCCTTAAGCTCGGTAAAACACAAAGGCGCGACCTTTTACATTATCTTACCAGTAATGGAGAATCCAGCATGAGTACCATTTTAATAGTGGACGACGACAGCCAGATCAAAAGCAGTTTCCGCAAATTGCTGGAAGGCGAGGGGTATGAGGTAAGAACCGCCTCCACAGGGGAAGAAGGCTTGGAAGAAGTTAAGAAACAGGTCCCGGATTTGGTGATAATGGATATTCGCATGCCCGGGATGAACGGATTGGAGGCCTTTGAGCTCATTCACGAGATGGACCGCCGGTTGCCGGTAATTATCATGACTGCCTATGGCACTACCGAAACCGCCATCAAGGCTACCAAGATGGGTGCCTTCGATTACGTGCTTAAACCATTCGAAATCCCGAACATCTTAGGGCTTATTGAGCAGGCCATTAATTCGGGCAGATTGATGCGCAATCCAGTGAAGATGGGTGAAGGCCCCAAAAATTTCGCCCGTGAGGTTATCATAGGCAAGAGCAAACCCATGCAGGAGATTTACAAGGCTATAGGCCGGGTAGCACCTACCGACGCCACCGTACTCATCCGCGGAGAATCGGGAACCGGAAAGGAGTTGGTAGCCAGGGCCATTTATCAACACAGCGCCCGCTCAGATATGCCTTTGCTGGTCATCAACTGTGTAGCCATCCCCGAAACGCTGTTGGAAAGCGAGCTTTTCGGTTATGAAAGAGGCGCTTTTACTGGCGCCATCAACCGCAGGGTGGGAAAGATCGAGCAGGCTAACGGAGGAACGATATTTTTGGACGAAATCGGCGATATGCCTATGAGCATTCAAGCTAAAATACTACGGCTTCTTCAAGATAGAAGCATCGAAAGACTGGGAGGCAGAGAGCCGATTCCCGTCGACGTCAGGATAATTGCCGCTACCAACCGCAATCTGGAAAAAGCGGTATCCGAGGCCAGGTTTCGAGAAGACCTTTATTACCGGCTGAAAGTGGTCACCATCACCCTCCCGCCATTGAGGGAGAGGAAGTCCGATATTGAACTGCTTTCCAATTATTTCCTGGCACGGTTCGCCGAGGAAATGAGTATCGAGGATTTCGAAATTTCGGAGGAAACCAAGAACATGCTACGGGAGCTTCCCTGGCCCGGCAACGTGAGAGAACTGGCCAACACCCTTCAAAACGCTCTTATATTCAGTCGGGGTTATCCAATTCGCCCGGAAGATATATCCCGAGCCATCAACCCGCCCACAGAATCCAGCTTGACGGAAGATGCGGACAGGGTCATCAGGCAATGGATACGCGAATCATTGACCATCGGAAGCCACAAAAAAGACTTGTTCTCAGAATTATCCGATCACTTCATGTACCTTTTATTGAGCGAAACCATGGAGCTTACCGGCGGCAACCGCTCCCAGGCCGCCAAGCTGCTTGGAATATCTCGCCCCACCCTGCATTCCAAAATGGAAAAATGCGGTATAACCCCCAATAAATCAAACCGGAACGAGGATCAATTGCTCTAAGGTGTCAGAATCTTTTTCGGACTGTAAATTTTTTCGTCATCTTTACACGTTTCCAGTTATTCCACATCCACCCCCACCATTCTCTCAACACTAAAAATTTGAGATCTCTGCAAAACTTCGCCCTTTAACTGCACTCACTGTTAGACTCAAAATTAACTCCTTGAAATATTGACAATATTTTTGCGGAAAAAAATTTCCTCTTCCGCGATTTCAACAAGATTACGGGTCTTGAAGAAGTTCTTTTTGTTAATTTTTTCACGATATCGACGCTTCATCTCAAGGAATGAGCATGACCATTGCTTATTACTGACATTAGAGGTGAAACATGCCAAGGCAAATCTTTTCCGCACTGTTGTTGAATACAAACGAGGTAACCCACACGGTATTCACCGGAAATTATGATGGCATTACAAAGTCGTTGAAAAAAAATTATGTCACAAGAATCAAGACAGACAAAAGGAAGTAAATGGAAACCGGGGCAAATATTAAACACCCAAATAAAGCCGCCTCCCCTGAGAAAGGAGAAACCGATAAAACTCGTTCAAGGCCCGGCTTTTCCCTTGAAAAGTATTTTCGTCGATTGAGAAGACGACTTCAACTGGGACTGCTGGGAGCCTTTATCATACCTTTATTACTGCTTTCGGCCTACTTCCATTTTCAGTTTACCACCACCCTGAAAGAAAGCGGCAAGCTTCATCTGCGCCTTCTGGCCGAAAGTCAGCGCAACACCGTGGACCTCTTCCTCCAGGAACGTGTGGTCAATATCCTGAACCTTTTTCATGGACAAAAATTGCAGGAAAAACCATCCCCGGACCACATGAGGCTTTATTTGCAGCATCTGCGTGAGATGAGTGACGCTTTTATAGATGTGTCATTTTTGAATTCAAATGGAATTCAAGTCGGATACGCTGGCCCGTATCCCCATCTTCGAGGCAAAGATTACAGCAAAGAACAGTGGTTTAAAAAATTGATGAATCAAACCGAAAGCTATTACATTACTGATATTTACATGGGTTTTCGTCGTAAACCTCATTTCACCATTGCCATCAAACAGGTTCTCTGGGGGAGAACTTACATCATGCGGGCAACCCTGGACCCTGACAAGTTCTACATGTTCCTTAAGAACATCGGAGAGGGGAAAGGAACCGAGTCCTACCTGCTTAATCGGCAGGGTGAATACCAGATTGTGGAACCGAAAAAGGGAGAGTTATTGGATGCTTCCGCCTACATTCCGCCTCGAAATACCGGATCCGGGGCATATGAAATTTCAGTCAAAGGTTCTCGCGAACTGGCGGCTTACTCCTGGCTGAAGATGACTCCGTGGGTGCTGGTTATAAGGCAGCCGATGAAGATGGCATACGCGAACATGTATCGGGTCCAAAAAATTATGATCATAGCGACCGTGATCATAATTTTGGTATTGATATCAATTACATGGCTCATCACTGACAAACTTCTCCGCAAGACACAGGAATCCGAAGAGTCGCGCACCGAACTCAGACACCAGCTTATACAGACCGCAAAATTGGTATCGATGGGTGAATTGGCCTCGGGCGTGGCTCATGAAATAAACAATCCATTGGCTATCATCTCTTCCGAATCGGGGGTCATCCGCGATATGCAAAATCCGAAGTACGGTATGGACAATTCGCCGGAAGCCGTCAAGACAGAGCTGGACCATATAGATGAGGCGGTAGCCAGAGCCAGGGGTATCACCCAGAAACTGCTGGAGTTCGTGAGACAGAGTGAGCCCAAGTTGATAGAAACCGACGTAAGCAGAGTACTGAACGACGTCGTCGGGGGTCTTATAGAGAAAGAACTCAAGGTCTCCAACATTAATCTTGTCCGCGATCTCGATCCGGATTTGCCGAAAATAGTTTGTGATCCGAACCAACTTTCCCAGGTTTTCCTGAATCTCATCAATAACGCCAAGGACGCCATTGAGGGATCGGGGACAATCACCATCTCCACCTGTTGCAAAGACGGTTTCATAAGGGCAACTGTCGCCGATACCGGTAAGGGTATGAATTTCGAACAAACACAAAAAATCTTTCGACCCTTCTACACCACCAAGGAGGAAGGCAAAGGGACCGGTCTGGGTCTGAGTATTAGTTTAAGTATCGTCGAGTCCATGGGCGGAACAATTGAGGTGCAAAGTGTTCCTGGGGCGGGAAGCGCTTTTTGTGTGGTATTACCTACAGAAAAGATGAAGGAGTTTAAGAATGTCGGATAATGCTGAAATTACTAACAAATCTGGCACGAAAATACTGCTGGTAGATGACGAAGACCATTTTCGGACGGCCATGGGGAAACAACTAACTGCCCGGGGTTACCGAGTGTTGGAAACAAATAACGGCGAGGACGCCATAAAGATCGTCCGGCACAAAAATCCCCAAGTGGTGATTCTCGATCAAAGAATGCCTAAAATGAACGGCGTAGAAACACTGAAGGAAATAAAAAAAATCCGCCCCGAAACACAGGTGATAATGCTCACCGGATACGGAGACACCGAACACGCTCGCCAGAGCGGAAAGCTGGATGTATTTCGATACATGCAAAAGCCGTGTGGATTAGAAGACCTCATAAGCAAAATCGAAGAGGCCCGCCAGGAACACATCTACGCCATGGTGCGAAACGAGATTCCGGTCGTTCAAAGAACCAGTATAAAACGATGGCTCATCGGCGCACATAACGCCCGCCCAGGGGTGGTTATCCTCGCAATGATATTGTTTGCGGTAATTTTGGCAATGCCTCCATCGAAAAGACTCACCACTCTCCTCACCACCCCCAAATCCGATCAACCGGGACAGGCCATTGCCGGCTACGCAGGCTATCGCAAAATGAAAATAGACCAGACAATAACCGATTACTATAGCCACAAAGCCGGTTTTATCAAAAAAACTAAAACTCCTGACGGGAAAGTAATAGAAAAAACCCTTTCCCCCAAAGCAGTCTCTTTCCGGGCCAAGGTGATGGTAGGCACGCTGGTGGTCGCTGCACTTTTTTGGGCGACTGGAGCAATACCGATCGGAATGACAGCCATCCTAGTAGGGGTTCTCATGTACTTTTTTGGTGTACTGCCTCCCAATCAGGTAGCCCAGGCATATGCGAAAGACTCGGTAATATTCATTTTCGGAGTACTTACCATAGCCGCAGCCGTAACTAAGACCGGACTGGATAAGCGAATAGGAATACTACTGCTCGGCACCAGCACCTCCCTGATGCGGTTTACATTTATTTTCGCGCCGTTGTTGGCGATTTGCGCTTCGTTTCTTTCCGAGCACGCCTTGGTGGCCTTCATTGCGCCGGTTTTGGTCCTGGTATATGGGGCTGCCGTCAGGGCGGCCAAAATTCAAAAAAACCGAGCCTTGGCAGTGATGATGATCCTTCTCTTGTGTTATGCCGCCAACATCGGGGGGCCGGGTTCTCCGGCAGCGGGTGGCCGTAACGCTGTGATGCTAAGCATATTCTCCGATTACGGAATCCAAATTACTTTCGGAGAGTGGGTAAAGTATGGCATCCCCTTCGTGCCCGTAATGGCCGTAGTGATAGGGACATACTTTTACCTGATCTTCCGAAAAAAAATAACGGTTAAAAACGTAAATATAGCCAAACTGGTAAGACGTGAATCGGAAAAAATCGGAAAAATGACCAAGTACGAATACCGCGCCGCAGGCATCCTGATATTACTGATACTGCTGTGGTCCACCGTCAGCAGTCGTTTCGGCATGGGTGGACCGGTGATACTGGCTATCGTGTTGCTCAATATATTCGGTGTCCTGCGCTGGCGAGATGTCAACAGTATTCATTGGGACGTAGTGGCTCTTTATGCCGCGGCCAGCGCCATGGGCGTGGGGCTTGCATATACCGGCGCCGCACTTTGGCTTGCTGATAGCTTCGTGAGCATACTGCCCACATTCCTGAAAAGCGGTGAAGGACTCGCCATCAGTTCCAGCCTGTTCACCGGCATACTCACCAATTTCATGAGCGACGGCGCCACGGTAGCGGCCATAGGGCCGATAACCATACCAATGGCCACCCTCAGCAATACATCCCCGTTAATGGTGGGGCTGGCCACTGCATTTGCATCCAGTTTCGCGCATATGCTCATAATCGGCACGCCGAATAACGCCATTGCTTACAGCATGGCAAAAGACCCGGAAACAGGGGAACAACTTTTGACCATGAAAGATTTCTTGATCCATGGCTCCATCGTTTTACTGTTGAGCCTGGGAGTGCTGTGGCTGTGGGCCTTCTTCGGGTATTGGAGGTGGATTGGTTTCTAAGCAATGAAATCGCCGGAGAAAAGAATAAACTCGGATCAAAAGGAGAAAAACATGAAAAAGGAAAAAATCAACATACTCATTGTTGACGATGAGGAGATGTTCCTGGAGTCCATTGCCAAGCGATTGAAGGTACGGGACTTCGACGTCATTACCGTCACCAGGGGTGAAAAAGCGCTGGAAGTGGCAGATGAATACCCCATTGATGTCGCCATCGTGGATTTAAAAATGCCTGGCATGAACGGCGAAGAAACATTGGCGGCGCTCAAAAAAAAGCACAACTGCATGGAGATAGTTATCCTTACCGGCCACGGCTCCATAGACTCGGCCGTCAAATGCACGCAGGAAGGCGCATATTCCTATCTCCAGAAACCGTGTGATTTCGATCAGTTGCTTGATGTACTCGTGGAAGCATATAAAAAGTGCGTGATGAAACGGAATAAAATCAAGGAGGAACACATACAGGAAATCATCGAGATGGCCAAATCCAACTCTCCCCTGTCCATCCT
>CAZVRN010000031.1:0-14364 GCA_964629485.1 uncultured Thermodesulfobacteriota bacterium
CGCAGACCTCGTTTTGATTGGCAAAAGCAGTCTTTCGCGATTACTTTATGTCTTGATTTACATTTTAATCTTATTCATAACCACAGTATTATCCTTGGCCACGGTTCTTTTTCCCTGGACACAGATGATTTGACTCAGGTCTGTTTGACTTGGCGAGACAAAAGCGCTTTGAGGGTCAGACGGTTCCCGCTTAAACTCTTCATTGTATTGAGGTATAAATTGCTCCCTAAGATGACGCTTGGCGAAATGTATGGTTCTGATTCCCTCGACCCTCATCTCATTAATCAACCTGTCTTGGAGGGTCCGGTTGAGACGCTCACTTCGCCCCCTGGCTTGAGGAGTATAGGCCGGTACATACAAAGTCATGGTCTTCCCTCCATGACTTATCTTGTACAACAACCTCCGCAAAAAGCGGACACTTCATTTACTAAAATGACCGGACACATTATGTACTAGCTACACGGGCAAAACAATACACGTACAAAAACTGCTTCCAATGATACGTCTAAGCCTATATAATATCGTATGGCTTTTCTTTTTTTGAGACTGGTTATCTCGGATCTCGTTTGATATGGAGAGATCAGCTCACGTGATCGCCCTATGTTTTATATAAGAAGAGGGGTCCGATATCATTATCAAGAGACCAAGATCATTCATTTTTTTTCACTTGATACTGCTGATCCTTCTAACCTCGGGCAGTTCCACACCTGTTTTTGCCCGTGAAATTCTTACAGCTTCGGCCGCATCACTTACCCCAACCAATCCGCAATCAAAGCCGACGTTTCAACCGATTTCCTGGAATGACTTCGAAAAAGCGGTCAGGCTTTATCATGAAGCACGTCTTAAAGAGGCAAGTGAACTGCTTAACCAGATTTACCACCTTAAACTAACAACAAGGCAGAATCGCTTGGTCCGGTTTCTGGCAGGGGTGATTGCAGATTCACTGAATAATCATAAAAAAGCGTTGAGGATGTTTTCCACCAAAGTCACCGTGCTTTCCGCACTTGACAGCTATGCCCTTTTTTATAGGGCGCGTTCTTTTTATGGAATTGGAAGGTTCACTGAAGCCATCAGGCTTCTAAGCAGATATATTCGGCTTTACCCGGAGGGAATTTTTAACCGACAGGCCTGCCTGCTCAGGGCTGAATCGTTTGCCCGGCTTGGGCAAACGGGAAAAGCCGTGAAAGAGTACCAAAAGCTCGTCCGGCAAGATGAAGAAGGGGAGACTTATCTTGGTCTGGCTCGTCTTCTTGAGAGCCAGGGGAAGATAGATGCGGCTCGTGAATTTTTTCTGAAGGCCATGCAGCGCGCACGCTCTTTACATATCCGAAAGGAGGCGCATTTAAAATACAAAGAGCTTTTAAAATTGGGTTTACGCAGGACTGGTGGAGAAAATCTGAAATTGGAAACAGTACGTTTGCTGCTTATGGAATGGCGCTTAAATGAAGCGCTGCAAACGGCTGAACAGGCCATCTCTGAGGGCGGTTCTCCGGAATATCTCGATGAATTGGCCATTGAAAAAGGCAGGGCGCTTCGTTATCTTAACCGGATTGATCTTGCCGCAGAACAATGTCGTCACGCCGCCCGGTCAGCCACATCGCAATATAAGGCCCAGTTGTTAGAACTCTATGCCAGGTGTCTCAGAGATCAGGATTTATTCGAGCAAGCTGCCCGGGCTTATATTTCATCCGGCGAAGCGGCCATATATAAAAGCGAGGCTGATAGCGCTTATTTTTTGGCTGGTGTTCTGTTTCTCAAAGCTGATAAAAAAAACGCGGCCCAAGCAGCCTGGCATCGCATTCGCCCCCATGTAAGGCACGGCCGTCTGGCTGACGATATTTTATGGTATTCTGCCTGGTATTACTACAGACATCAATCCTGGAATATGGCCGCGGAACGCTTTCTGACCTTAAGCCGCAAGTATCCAAGCCGAATGCGAGGTCAGGCGGCGCAATATTGGCTGGCTCGAACGTTGGAGCGTCTGGGCTGCCAGCTCAAAGCGCAAGAGCACTACCTGGCCTTGGCGGCCGGGCCGGGCCCTGATTATTATCGCTTTCTGTCCCTTAAACGCCTCCGTCGTCTTAACCCTCAGGGGCGCTGGGTGAATCATCCAGGCGTGAAAGACCTGCAAGCGTTTAAACGATCTGGTAAGATTGAGGGTTTTCTTGAAAAACCTTCTCCTGTTTTTTTCTGGAGCAGATTGGCACATGCCGCAGAGGATAAGACTCACGCCTTGAGCAATATCTGGGTGGAGCGTGCGAAGATTGTTGATCTGAAACCAGTACCCTATGCTTCAATCAAGTTCAAGTTGGGTTTGACCAGGCTGAAAAACCTGGCCGCCGCGGGTGTGCTTGATCTGGTGTACCAGGAAGCTGAATATATCCAGGGGTTGATATCCTCAGAAATGAAGCGAAATTCTTTGAAATTAACCAGAAGACAAAAACAAAGACGAAATGCCGCCCTTAAACGAGTCCGGGATGTTCTTTTTTCTTTTTCAAGTGAATACCTGGCAGAGCTTAGTGATTATACCCAGTATGTTAAACTTCAGACTAGATATCAAACCTTAACCAATTCATCATCAGATAACGAGGCATATGAAGCCCACCGGCGACTTTATCCTTTACCGTATTTGAAACGAGTCAGCCGTGAAGCTAATAAAAGAGGCCTTGACCCCGCTTTAGTTCTGGCTGTTATTCGGGCCGAGTCTTATTACGATGCAAAGGTGACATCAAACTCCAACGCCATCGGTTTAATGCAGATTCTCCCGAGCACCGGTCGAATAATTGCCAATTATCTCAATTTACCGGCCTTTAAAAGCGATGATCTTTTTGACCCAACGGTTAATATTTCTATTGGTACCTGGTATCTAGCGGCCTTGCTTAAAGAGTTCAAAGGACAGGTTCCATTGGCCTTGGCTGCTTATAACGCCGGTCCTTTTCATGTTAAGCGCTGGATAAGATGGGCCGGGCAGGTTGATCTTGAAGAATTCATAGACCGGATTCCATTTATCCAAACCCAAGTATATGTTAAGAAAATTCTTGGTTATTATTATAGATACCATTCACTTTATTTTGGCAAAATTCTTGATCTTGAACTCAGGGCGCCCCTTAACAAGAACCACTTGGATCTGGTCAATTTCTAAAAAGCCAAATAGTTTATCCGGCCAGGTTTTCTTTGTATTTCCGGTAAAGCCCACGAAATTGATGGTAGGTTAATCCCAGGATTTGAGCTGCCTTTTTTTGGTTAAATCGAGCTTCATTTAAGGCCTGTTTAATGAAGTTGACCTCAAATTCCTTAACCGCCTGATAAAAGGGTTCAGTGATAGGCTGCGGCGGGTTATCCGGCAAAGAATCTTTTTGCATATTTGTTTGGCTGGCAGCCGATTGATAGGGTGATTGGAAGGGGTCAAAAGTAATGTGGCTGATCAAGTCTTCCTGGGCGCGATATACAGCCCGCTCCACTACATTTTTTAATTCCCGAATATTCCCGGGCCAGTGATATTTTTCCAGTTTTTCCATGGCCGCTTCGCTGAATTGAGGGATCCTTTCACGTCCAAGCTCAAAGGTCATCCGCTTAGCAAAGTGATTTGCCAGCAAGGGAATGTCTCCGGTGCGGTCGCGAAGAGGAGGCACAAATAAGACTTCAAAGGAGAGGCGGTCTAAAAGGTCTTGCTTAAATCTTCCTTGTTTTACCATGGCCGGGAGATCAGCATTGGTTGCGCCGATGATCCGTACATCTACCCTGATGGACTTCGAGCTTCCGACACGCTCGAAAGCGCCGTATTCGACTACCCGCAATATCTTCTCCTGAACTTCCATGGGAATATTAGCGATTTCGTCGAGAAAGAGGGTACCTGGTGCGGCTATTTCGAATCGTCCGATTCGGCGGCGTGTTGCGCCTGTAAACGCTCCGGCTTCATAACCGAAAAGTTCGGATTCGATAAGCGATGGGGAAAGGGCCGCGCAATTCAGAGTCACAAAGGGATCTTGCCATCGCTTGGACAGATAATGCAGCCTGGCCGCGGCCAACTCTTTACCTGTGCCGCGTTCGCCAATCAGGAGGACAGGGCGATCCACGCCAGCTACCTTTGAGAGGCGCTCCTGAAATGTCAGGAAGGCCTCTGACTGGCCTAGCGCTTCATTGGCAGGGTGAGCCTCTTCAGGGGAAGCTGGATAGTCGTTCGAGCTGAGTTTTTTTGTCATTTTATATGGTTAAAAATACTATTTTTTAGTTAATTAAGCTTATATTTAGTATAATATACTATATATTTTCTGCTTCGTCAATAGGTCGATAGCCTCAATTTTTTGATTTCATTCCATTTTTATGAATTGGCACATTATATGCCAACCTGATTAACAAAAGGAAATCACAACAGGAGGATAAATAATGGGCGTTTTTTCTAGATTTCGGGATATTGTCAACGCGAATATTAATTCCATGCTGGATCGGGCTGAAAATCCTGAAAAAATGATTCGGCTGATGATCCAGGAGATGGAAGATACGTTGGTCGAAATAAAGGCTTCCTGCGCCGGTGCCATTGCCAGTAAAAAGAAGGTCGAACGTCTGCTGTCTCAGACGCGCAAACGCGCGGAAGATTGGAACGAGAGAGCGCAGCTCGCCGTTCAAAAGGGACGCGAGGACCTGGCCCGTGAAGCTCTTATGGAAAAGAGGCGTTTCGGAGAAGAGGCAGATTCTCTGGAGAATGAAATGAGCCAGTATGATGGGCTGGTTCAGCAATACCAGGAGGACATTCAGCAGCTTGAGGAAAAACTTCATTCCGTCAGAGAGAAACAACGTCTGCTTGTCCAGCGTCATATTCACGCCCAGAAGAGGCGCCGCGCTCAAGAGGAAATTCGAAACAGCGCCAGCACGGATGCGTTTATCCGATTCGAGCAGTTTGAAAGCCGCATTGAACGGATGGAGGCCGAGGCGGATCTGGTCAATGCTTTTCGCAAACCTGATTTGGAAGAGCAGTTTGCCCGGTTGGAAGGAGACGAAGAGATCGAAAAGGAGCTTGAGGCACTGAAAGCCCGAGTAACCGGAAATACTCAAGAAGACCTTTCAGAAAAAAATCAGGAGTAAAATTTTTTCACTGGCTTGATTCATGTTAATATAGGTATGGAATTTTTAATAAATTTACCTAGAATAAAATAACTTTTTCTGGAGTAAGCCCTCATGCCAGTTCTATTTATCGTGTTTATTGTTTTTCTCGCTCCCATAATCGCCTTGGCCCTGTTCGCCGGTTTTGTGCTCGCCATGATCAGATCCTGGAGAGGGGAATCTCCTCATCAAAATAAACACCAACAGGACGAAGAAACCAGAATGATTCAAGAAATTTACCAGGGCCTTTTAAAGATGGAAGATAGAATTGCGGCCCTGGAAACGATATTGCTTGATTCTGAAAGGAAAAGAAAAGATGAAATATAATGATAAAAATAAAATACGGCGCGGCCCCTATCGATCCAGGCAAGGTATCCTGCTGGGCGTTTGCCGTGGTCTGGCGGATTACTTCAATTTTTCCGTGTTCTGGACTCGGATAATTGTGGTCGGGTTGTTGATTTTTACTGGTTTCTGGCCTATCGCCGGCTTGTATCTGCTGGCCGGCCTGCTTATGAAACCAGAACCGATCATACCTTTTCGTTCGGATGAAGATCAGGAATTTTATGATTCATACACCCATTCAAGAGGGATGGCTCTCAAGCGTTTAAAACGCACCTACAGCAACCTCAACCGGCGTCTGCAGCGAATGGAAGACATCGTGACGGCCAAGGAGTTTAACTGGGATCGAAAATTAAACCGGTATTCGGACAAGTTTTGATACGGAAACATACATGTTACTAAAGTCGGCCAGCGTTTTTATATTACAGGCAGGTTATAAAGCAACATGAGCAACTGCAGAATGGCCATGTGAATATCGTGATTAATCTACTGTTTAATAAAGTGTTATTTAAAGCACCGTTTCATTAAAATTTCTGTCTTATCTGCTTTTCTTTCATAGATCTATTTAAAAGTAAAGGTAAATTGGAAGTGGTGTGGATACCTTGGTCAGGACCCTAACCATGATTTCATTTCCATAAATAAGCTGCCTTGCCGGTTATAGATTGTCCTGATTTTGATGTTTGCGGTCTTTAATACTTCGTGTATTTGTTCCTTTTTCTTTGGATCGACCTCGAGAGCCATGCCGCATTCGGGGTTTATTTCCTTGGGTACGGGAATGATGTCAAAAGACTCTCCGGCCTTGTCAAGCGCCTTTTCCGCTTTGAGCACTTGATGAATCGATTCGAAGATAAAGATCACTTTTTCTTTTTTCATTGGATTATGTTGCCCGGCGGCTCAAGTCATCCAGGGCTGATAGCACAGTGTCGATTTCCGCCTTGGTGTTGAAAAATCCGAAAGAAAAGCGAACCGTTCCCTGCGGAAAGGTTCTGAGGGTTCGGTGTGCCCGCGGGGCGCAGTGGAGTCCGGCCCGTGTCATAATACCAAAATCCCGGTTCAGAATATGAGCCAGGTCCGATGGAGACCACCCTTTAAGGTTGATGGACACGACAGCCACGCGGGAATCTGCGTCTGGCGGCCCATAAACAGTCACAGTTTTAATCCCTGTCAGGCCGTTCAAAAAATCTCTGGTCAAATCCAGTTCATGAGCCCTGATTTTATCCAATCCGACTTCCTTTATAAATTTGACACCAGCGGCCAGTCCGGCTAATCCATGTGTGTTTTGCGTGCCGGCTTCCAACCGGTCAGGCATGAAGTCCGGGTGTTCTTCAAGTTCAGACCGGCTTCCGGTTCCGCCCCTGAGCAGCGGATCAATATCAAGTTCCGGAGCAATCCAAAGTCCGCCGGTGCCTGTAGGACCGAGGAGGGATTTATGGCCGGTGAAGGCCAGAATGTCGGCCGGCCCGTTTTGAACGTCCAGCGGTAAAACTCCTGCACTCTGCGCTGCGTCAACAAGTAGAGGCACTTGATCTATCGCTGTTTTTATCCCAGCCAGCGGACTGATGCCGCCGGTCACATTGGAAGCGTGATTGACTATCACCAAACGGGTTCGGTCAGTCAGTCTTTTTTCAAACTCGGCCGGGTCGAGTTCTCCTGCAATCGAACTGGGCACAACCTCAACTTTAACATGCCGGTTTTTCCCCAGCCAGTTAAGCGGCCTCATGACAGAATTATGTTCCATGGACGAGGTTAATACGTGATCGCCGGGTCGGAGGAAACCAAAAAGCACCATATTCAGGGCTTGTGTCACATTATGGGTGAAGGCAATTCGGCTGGAATCCTCTGCTCCAAGGAAACCCGCCAGCGTTTCTCTGGCATCAAAGACAAGCCGGGCCGCCTTGAGTGACATGCGGTGTGCAGACCGTCCGGCGCTGGCTGAAGTTTCTGTGAGGGCTCGTTTTACCGCTTCAACAACTTGACGTGGCTTGGGAAACGAGGTCGCTGCCTGGTCGCAGTAGATAAATTCCATACTTATTTTTCAAATCAGGGGGAAACCACCCGATCAGCTCCAGATAGAGTTTCAATAATTTCAAACATATTGCTAACTTGACCCACTCCAAGTTTTTCCTTGAACCCAAAGTAATCCAGGCAGGTTCCGCAGACCAGTATTTTTGTTCCCAATTCTTCCAGGGCGTGAAGGTCTTTTAGATGTTCAGAACCTTCAGCAACCAAGTGTACACCAGAATTGTAAAAAACCATTGCCTTCGGCTTAATTGTTGCGTCAGCCAAACTTTTGAAAAAGGCCTTGATCAACACTCTGCCTAACTCTTTTGGGCCCTGTCCCATAAACTGGTTGCTGATCTTGACGACCAGGGATACTTTCTCTTGGCTCGGTGTAGTTAAGGGAAGGTTAGGCCCAAATTCAGGTTTCGGTTCAGTTGACGAAGCAACCGGATTTCCGGTTTTGTCAATCACCAGGAGATAGTTTGAACCTTCCTGTTTGACATCTACATGGAAGTCCTGAGATCTGGCAAAACGGGTGACGTTGTTTCGAGCGGCCTCGTTGTCCACAATTACCAGAATCCGTCCGTTTTTCATTTTTTCGAGAGCCTGTTTGGTGTAAATAACCGGCTGAGGGCAGGTCAGGCCTCGACAGTCCAATTCTTTCATGTCGCAACCTCCGGCAGTGATATTAGCAGAATTGAGACGGAGATGCTATTGATATCTATACCTGCTATTATATTTAATTATAAATTTCTGCCTCAAACTTGTCCAGATATTATGTGATTGCATCGGCTTTATTGACATTCAGCCAGTTTTTTGACTCTTTTTCGATTTAGTGGTATTTTCGGGATGTGAAAATTTAAACAATTTCGTGAGGGATCGTCTCCTTCACAGCTAATCCACTAAGACGCGTGTCCCGGCGGAACAATACTGAGTGGCATTATCCCTGCAAAATGTTTTTTACCAAAACTGTAATAGTTAAACAGTCGTTATGGGGAATCCATAAATAAATTTTAAAGGCAGATGCACAAGGCAGAAAATTCCTTTTTCCTGTTTATGTTACCAGAGCTGTAATTATCAAATTATTCAATCAAATTAAATAATTAGTTATTGAATGGATTCCCAATGAATTTTGGTATAGGCTTTGCATAATTTTTTGGGCAGCCGGTTATGTAAGTTTGAGGAGGAAGGGCGTGAAAATCACAGATGATACGCAAATCAAAAAGTTGGTTCAGGAGCCATCTCCATCCCGGACCAAGTCAAATGAGATTGATTTTGCTAAGACACTGGCCAGAAGTTTTGCTCAGAAATCAAAAGAAAGTCAACAACCTTTTCAAAATAGCCAAGCGACTTCAGTAAGTCAGACTTTACTTACGGGGCCACTTACGCTCGCCGGTGGACCAGAGACTTTTCAGCATCTTGAAAATACCATTGGGCTCCTTGATCGTTACGCCAAGGCTCTGGCTGACCCTGGACAAACTCTTAAAGATGTTTCAGGTTTGGTCAAGGAGATGGAGCAGGCGGTTGATGATTTGAAAACTAGAAGTCAAAATTTACCCGAGGGTCACGCTATAAAAGATTTGGCTGACCGGATCGCTATAATAACTGTTGTTGAGGCGGCGAAATTCAACCGAGGTGACTATCTCTAACCCTGCGCAATGATCCTGTTGCCGGTTCAGATCAGGACATTCATCCTTTTCTGTTCGAATCACGAGGCGTGCCGATGGACCTGAAACAAGTTAAGGGGGGTATCTTTTTTCAGGGTTATCGAGGAGGACCTGCTAGTTTTGTCGATAAAGAGAATCAAAAGGAAGTCGCCACCAAATCGGACCTGAATTTACTCCAGAGCGATGAGTCTCTATAGTTTTCTTAACTGGGATAAATGAAACGGGGCCATGATCCTGGAACTCAAGAGCACAAGTTTTTTTTACGTATAAAAGGGACACAACTGAAATAAATAGAAACTTTCGGGGCAGACCTGGCTAAAGGGTGCCCCGATTTTATATTATTTCTGATTCTTGCTTTTGGATTCTTGACATCCTCTTATGCAACACCTTACAATGCTTTCTTATTCAGGAGGGTTTCATGTTTGGAATCGGTACTCAGGAATTATTAATCGTCCTGGCCATCGCCTTGGTAGTGATCGGTCCTAAGCACCTGCCAGAAATGGCCAGGGCTCTGGGGCGTGGGATTGGTGAGTTTAGGCGTGCCACAGACGAATTAAAAAAGACTATAGACGCTGATGATGATCTCAAAGAGATCTCTAAATCTCTTTCGGAGGCCAAAGAAGAGGTGTACGGCATGGTCAGAGAAGAGATTTCAGGTCTGAAAGAAATTCAGGAAACGACCGATCATTCTGTCGGTGAAGCTCTTTTTTCTGACCAGAAAGATAAACCTGAAACCGATGATGATTCCCGGGTCCACGAAGAGGAACTGGATGACGAAGCTTTAAAATCCTGGGCTCTGACTGAAGCCAAGGCTGAGCTGGTGGCGGATACATCTTCAGAAAAAAACGATGACAAACCAGATGAGAACCCCTCTGAGAACCCTTCTTTAAAAGCAGATGGCTGAAAACCAGGACAAAGCAAAACAAGAAAACCTGGATGTGCGGAATGGCGCCAAGATGCCTTTTTTGGGTCATCTAGAGGAACTACGTCGCCGCCTGGTTATCTGTTTTATAGCTGTCGGTTTCGGTTTTGCAGTCAGTTATTATTTTTCCAAGCCAATTTTTCGGGTGCTGGTTAAACCCCTGCTGGATGCAATGCCAGAGGGGGAACGACTGATATACACCAGTCTTCCGGAAGCTTTTTTCACCTACCTTAAAGTTGGGTTATGGGGCGGCATCATTTTGGCCCTTCCAGTGATTTTTTACGAGTTATGGCGTTTTGCCGCGCCCGGGCTCTATCGCAACGAACGTCGTTATATCCTTCCATTCGTTGGCTGGTCCACACTTCTATTCATTGTCGGGGCCACTTTTGGCTATTTTATTGTATTTCCTATTGGTTTCAAGTTTTTTCTGGGGTTTTCTGATGAATCTATCCAGGCCTTGCCGGCTGTGGCGAAATATTTTTCTTTTTCCTTGAAATTATTATTTGGTTTTGGATTGATCTTTGAGCTTCCGGTAATTATGGTTTTTTTGGCCAAGATGGGTCTCGTTAATGCTCAGTTCTTATCCCGCCAGCGTAAGTATGCATTCTTGTTGATTTTTATAGTCGGTGCAGTCCTCACTCCCCCGGATGTGGTCAGCCAGATCTTAATGGCGTTGCCCCTGATGCTTCTTTATGAAATCAGTATCTTGCTGGTTCGGTTGGTCAAGCGCAAAAAGACAAAGGCGGGTGAAGAGACTGTAGCTGATAAATCATAAAGCTTTTGAGGAAAGCCTGCCTGAAATATTTGTTTTGATTTTTTTAAAGCTTAATTAATGATTGTGCATATAAAAGTTGTCAGGCCGTTCTGTGGCGAATTACCTTTTACAAAAATCAGGGGGAATAATTAGTGAGTAATCCAAAATCAAATATTGATTTCAGGTTGATGTCATGGACTTATAAGTTAAGGGATTTTTTTTCACCACGCACAAATATCCTGGCGGAAGCGGGAATAAAGCCGGGATTTAACGTGCTTGATTATGGTTGCGGTCCTGGTGGCTATATCAAGGGCGCAGCGGAGTTAGTAGGTGAATCTGGTAAAATATATGCTTTGGATATCCATCCGCTTGCCATTGAGATGGTCAGGAAAACCACTAGGAAAGCGGGTTTGTCCAATGTGGAAACAATTCTGTCAGACTGCGCAACCGGTCTGCCTGACGAAAGTATTGACCTGGTTTTATTATACGATGTTTTTCATGATCTGGGCGATCCGGATAAAATCTTGAAAGAACTTCATCGTGTACTGAAACCGAAGAAGATTATATCTTTCAGCGATCATCATTTGAAAGAGAATGAGATAAAAACACAGTTGGAGAGCAACGGACTATTCAAGTTGCTCAGAAAAGGGGAAAAGACCTATAGCTTCGTAAAAATAATATCTGACCGATGATGACAGCAGAGGTTCTCCCCAAACCAGGTTCAATAAACAATGGTTTTGGGAACCTTTTGAGTGGAGGATTGCTGTTGGAACTCCCCTGTAAGCTAAAATTGAAACTGAACAACCCTCTATAAGTTGCGGGGTTCGAGGGGCCATCAACTGAAGTTGACCTTTCGCCCCCTTCAAAGCCACTGCCTTCAGGCGGCGGTACACAATCAAGGATAACCCCGCCCTCTTGAGACGGAGGACATTCCTTTTTCGCCTAAAGGGGGAGGTGTTTCAACTATCTCCGAAAGGTACACTAATTCCTGAAGATTTCCCTGTTTACTCACATCTGATTCAGAAGATGCATTCGGTAAATCCTGCCTTAACCGCATTTTTTTTAAGAAAAATTTGACAAGAAGATTTTATTAATATATTATTTAATTAAATGGTTAGTTAAACCAAAAGGTAAAATCAGGAGGGAGCATGACAAATAAATATATACCTCATGATTTAAAAAATGAACCAGCAGAAGAAAGAATCCTGGCCGCAGCCACAAATGAGTTCGCAAATAAAGGCTTTTATGGCGCCAGGACTCAACACATTGCTGATGCAGCCGGTTTAAATAAAGCTATGTTGCACTATTACTTCCGTTCAAAAGAAAATCTTTATCAAAAGGTACTTAGCTCTGTTGTCAGCACAGTTTTTAATCAATTGAAGGAAATTTTCTTAAAAGAAACTTCGAGCGCAACCCGTTTGGATCGGATTGTAGATGTATATCTTGATACCTTTTCCCGGAATCCGAAGTTTATTTATTTGATTTTAAGGGACCTGATTGATGGAGGAGAACGATTTAAAAAGGTTTTGCTCAAATTCCACGAAACTGACTTAACACCGTTCAAACTGCTTGATCTCGCTTCTGAAAATTCTGATATGAGTCCGGAAAAATTTTTGCACCTTTTTGTTAATACTGTCAGCATGTGCCTGTTTCCTTTTATTATAGATCCGCTCCTTATTACGTTGCAGAAATTTGATGCTGGACAAGTAAAAAAATTTAAAGACGAACGTCGTTCTGCGATAAAAGAGATGCTCAAGGCATATTTCAAAGAGGTTTAATTATGAGAAAAAAAAGGATTATTTCGATACTGATACTGGCTCTGGTTGTAGTTGGAGTTATTGTTTACTACTGGTCCGGTCAATTAGAAAAAAAATCAGATCGCGTATACCTGTCAGGTCATATTGAAGCCGATGAGGTGGACCTGAGCTTTCGTCTGCCAGGACGTATAAAACGTATCTTAGTGGATGAAGGTTATCAGGTCAAAAAAGGTGATATGCTGGCTGAGCTCGAGTCCGAAATCTATAAAGCCGGGTTTGCTCAGGCTGAAGCTAAGGTTCGTGAGATTGAGGCGAGCAGGGATTCTTTGAGATTAGCTATTCAAATAAGGGAAGAAGTAGCTGTCGGGTATGTGAAAAAGGCTCAGGCTGGTGTTTCTGCGGCCAAAGCGCGTTATGAAATTTATAAAACCGGGTCCCGAACCCAGGAGATTAGGGCTTCTGAGGCGGCGGTTGAACAAGCCCGTGTCGAATATTTAAGGCTCAAGAGTCATTTCGAGAGATACCAAAACCTTTATGAGCACAAGATTATTTCCGCCAGCCAGTTCGAAGACGTACGGACCGCTTATGAAGCCGCCCGGGCGAGACTTGATTCGGCCAAAGAAAGATACAGCCTTGTAAAGAGCGGCCCCCGGGAAGAACTGATCAAAGAAAGCCTGGCGCAGCTTTCCGGGACGGACGCCGCTCTAAATGTGGCAGAAGCTGGCCTTAAGGAAGTGGAAAAATTAAAACTTGACTTGAAGGTTACCGACGCTCGATTGGCCCAGGCAAAAGCCGCGCTGGCTTTAGCTGAGTCTAACCTGGCTGAAACCAAGTTATATGCACCGATTTCTGGTTTCGTAACTGTTAAAAACGTGGAGGAAGGAGAATATGTTCAGGTCGGAGCGCCAGTTTTGACTGTTATGCAGCTTAATCAGGTTTGGGTGCGGACTTATGTGCCCGAAACGCAGCTTGGACGCATTAAGCTGGGACAAAAGGCGGAAGTACAGACAGACAGCTTTCCGGGTAAGAAATATCAGGGCGTGGTGACATTTATTTCGCCTGAGGCTGAATTTACTCCTAAAAATATCCAGACACGGGAGGAGCGTGTAAAATTAGTTTATCGCATCAAAGTTACTATAAACAACCCGCACCAGGAATTTAAACCGGGCATGCCCGTTGACGTTTACATCAGGTAACCCCCATGTCTGTCGTAGAATTGGAAAAGGTTTCCCGGAGCTTCGGCGATCTGCTTGCGGTTAATGGTTTGAGTTTCTCTGTTGAAGCGGGGGAAATTTTTGGTTTGGTTGGTCCTGATGGTGCAGGCAAGACAACCTGTCTGCGCATGCTTTGTGGGCTGCTGAAACCCACGTCCGGACGGATGACTGTTTTGGGCCGGGATGTGATCGCGGATCCAGAGTCAATCAAATCTGAGATTGGATACATGTCCCAGAGGTTCGGGCTTTATGATGATTTGAGCGTGGCCGAGAATATTGAATTTTATGCCGAATTATATGAGGTGCCTCGATCAGAATATCGTGAGAGGACGAAGCGTCTCCTTGAATTTTCAGGGTTGTCCCCATTTGTGAATCGTCTTTTTCGTAAACTTTCCGGTGGGATGAAGCAGAAGGTTGGTCTGTCCTGCGCCCTGATTCATACGCCTAAAATCCTTTTCCTGGATGAACCGACCAATGGTGTGGACCCGGTTTCCCGCAGGGATTTCTGGAAGATTCTTTATGAACTTAACCGGGATGGTGTAACCATCGTGGTGGCCACAACATACTTGGATGAGGCCGACCGCTGTCATCGCCTGGCCCTGCTTGATCA
>CAZVRN010000032.1:0-14315 GCA_964629485.1 uncultured Thermodesulfobacteriota bacterium
ACGATCTTTCCGTTGGTGTTCCCGAGAACCCGCACACAATCCGGCGGCAAATCGGTTCGACGGACAATACCCAGCCTGATAGCGTCCTCAATATCCCGGCCAATGTAACTGATTGTGTCAGCCAGCCGCACCACACATCCTTCAAAGTTCATGGGCATAAAATCAACAGACGGATTTTCAATTTTTGACTTCATCCGCCTGTCAAACTCTTCAAAAGAAAGCTTGGGCCCAGGGTCCAGGGACCCGATGTCCACCTCCCCATTATGAGCCAGGATGCCGTCCAAAACCTGGAGGCTCAAGTTCAAGCCCTGCCCTTTACGTTCTATGTTTTCCAAAAACTCAATACTTTGAACCTCATGAAGGAAATGACCGATGCCATGCGCCCGGCAGAGACGGGAAAGGTATATTTCCCCATCGTGGCCGAAAGGGGCGTGGCCCAGATCATGCCCCAAAGCGATAGCCTCGATCAGGTCCAGATTCAATCTCAAATACCGGCCCACGGTTCGGGCGATGCGAGAGACAAGTTGTACGTGAAGAACCCGGTGGGTGATATGGTCGTCTTTAATCAAGTAAAAGACCTGGGTTTTATCAATGTATCTGGTATAAGCCAAAGAGTGGAGAATACGATCCACATCAATGGCATAGTTTTGCCGATGATCCTGGTCTGCAGTCTTGTCCGGCCGCCGCCGCAGAGCGTCTCGACTCAAGCTTGCCTGCGGCGATAAAAGGCGCGATTCTTCCTGATCCAGGCTATTTCGCAAATTTATGAGATCTGGCTCCATGTTTTGAACCAATTATAGGCCATGAATTATAGTTTGACAACACTATGCCGCTGATGACAAAAAGATAAGACATTCGTGCCAGCCTGTATTGCCTGATACGGATTGAACAGTTATACTCAAGTAAAAAACAGATAATGGAGTAAGGACAGATTGGAACTAATAGACAGTCACGCTCATCTGGACTTGAAAGAGTTTGATACAGACAGGGAGGAAGTCCTCAAACGGGCCAGGGAAGCCGGGCTGGTTCATATCGTGACCATCGGTATTGATGAGGAGAGTTCGACCCGGGCAATAGAGTTAGCCAACAAATATGACTTTATTTCGGCCGCAGTCGGGTTTCATCCCCATGACGCAAAAAACCTGACGCCGGGCAAGATGGACCGCCTGCGAAAGCTGGCTCAAGCCGAATCAGTAGTTGGCTTCGGAGAAATCGGCCTGGATTTTTTCAGGGATCCTTCACCCCGGCATGTCCAGGAAAAAGCTTTTGACGAGCTGATTCACCTCGGCCTGGAACTCGGTCTGCCGCTCATTATTCATGACCGTGAGGCTCACGAAAAAATTTACACTTGCCTCTCTCAAGTACGATCCAGTCTTAAAAGCGGGGTTATTCATTGTTTTTCGGGTGATTATAATCTGGCGCGCCGCCATATTGACCTGGGATTCTATATCAGTATCCCGGGAACAGTTACATTTCCCAAAGCCAAGACCTTGCGCCAGGTGGTGGCCAAGATTCCCCTGGACTGTCTTCTCCTGGAAACAGACAGTCCTTTCCTTGCGCCGGTACCCAGACGAGGCAGGCGCAACGAACCGGCCCTGGTGAAATTCACGGCCGCTGAGGTGGCGCGCATCAAAGGGCTGGCCATTGAAGAGGTGGCCGCCGCCACCACGGCGAATGCCAGGACCCTTTTTAAGCTTCCATACCCACCAGCATCAAAGTCATGACCCCTACTAGCCCTTTAATTTTGGCTTCAGCTTCTCCCCGCAGGAAGGAACTCCTGACCATTACAGGTATTAACTTTGAAACCCAGCCGAGCCAGGTGGACGAAACGATTTTACCTGGAGAGTCCGCCTCTTCTTACGTAGTCCGTCTCGCCCGGGCCAAGGCGGATTGGCTTGCGAAACGTAATCCTGGCTCTTGGATCCTGGCTGCGGATACAATTGTTGTTCTTGGAGAGAGAATCATGGGAAAACCCATGAACAGGTCTCAGGCGAGGGAAATGCTTGAGAACCTTTCCGGCCGGCGGCATGAAGTCCTGACCGGATACTGCCTCTTAAACAGAAAACGCCAGCAATGCGCGTACGATTATGCGCGCACCGAGGTTGAGTTCAGAAAGCTCACACCTGCTGATATTGAAACTTATCTCGATTCAAACGAACCGATTGACAAAGCGGGCGCCTACGCCATCCAGGGACGAGGGGCTGCTTTTGTGAGCAAAATAAACGGTTCTTACACAAATGTGGTCGGATTACCTCTTGTTGAGGTCATCGAACTGCTTAAACGTTTTAATTTGATTCCCTAAAAGACCGCACAATTAACTGCATGGCACTTTGGGAGAATGGGGAGGGGAAATGATCATATACCACTTGAACAGAAATGTCACTTCTGATATTCTGTTTACACTTAATTAGAACCCAAGTCTGGTTATTTAGAGGTAAAAAAATAGGTGGCGATCCCTGAGAATAGAGGTGGGAAGTGGAAGTAAAACCGAGTTTTACCCCGGGCTTGAAACTTATCATTGAATTCCCCTCGATTTTTAACAATAAGTTCAATTCATATTTCAGGGGTTATAAACAAAATCAGTATGTCATTTTAGACCACCCTATGCACAATAATCTGCGGGTGCAACTGAATGAAGGAATCGTCTGCATGATTCGATTCATTGAGACCGGTAAAGCCTGCGGTTTTATGTCAGAAATTATCGGCCTTGTCAAACGTCCCTATCCGTTGCTTTTTCTCAAGTATCCCGCCACTATTGAATCATCGAACCTCAGGTCTGAAGAACGCTACCCTGTGAAACTTAATGTAGCCTTCTCGCTCAAAAAAGAATCGGAATCAAAGGAAGAGCGAATCAAGGGAGAAATCCTGAATCTGTCTGAAAGCGGGTGTCTGCTTTCTTCGCCAGAACCATTTTCCCGCGAGGATTTTTTGTATCTTGTCATTCCCTTTCCGGAGCACGGGCTAGCTGTTGATCTTGAAGCGAAGGTCAAAAATTGCCAAAAAATAAACAAGATGTATCAAATCGGCCTCAAATTTTCAGACCGCCTTCACCCGGTTCACAATATAGTCTCGGCCTACCTGGAAAACCTTAAATTACTGCGAGTTAGAGCTTGATAATGCCTGGCAAAAATCTGCAGAAGATGCGTACCAGGGATTTGAAGGTAGGCATGTTCGTTCATGACGTGGGACGCCGCTGGCTCAAGCATCCCTGGCCGCAAAAAAGCAAACTGCTCACATCGACAAGGGATATCGAGCAGCTCCTTGACTATGACATCCAGGAAGTCATAGTCGATTTGAACCGCGGGTTACCCACTCCAAAGAAGGCGGAACGGACAGACAAAGCAGAACAACAACTCAGCGAGCCCCCAAAAACCGAAGACGAGACAGACAAACAGGGACAAGAGGCACCGCAACCGGTTTCTTTTGAAGAGGAGTTGCCTCGAGCCCGGAGGATATACATTTCCGCGCTTGAAGCCACAAGAGAATTTCTGGCAGATACTCGTGCCGGCCGCAAGATCAATGTAGTTAAAGTTCGTGACAATGTTGAAACGATGATTGATTCGACCTTCAGAAACCGAGACGCCACGCTGGCCTTGTTGAAAATCAAAAATTATGATGAATATACACTGACGCATTCACTGAATGTAGCTGTTCTGGCCATCAGTATGGGTTGTCATCTGGACTATTCGCGAGAGGCAATCCGCCAACTGGGAATGGGCGCTATTTTGCATGACCTCGGGAAAACCAAGATGCCTCAAGAAATTATTAACAAAAAGGCCCGGCTAACAGAGGAAGAGTTCAAAACTATCAAATTTCACCCTGTTATCGGAGCCCAGATGCTTGAAAAAACTAAAGGCATTTCCGACCATTCCATTTCCATAACTCGATATCATCATGAACGAATCGATGGAACAGGCTACCCTGACGGTTTGACCAGAGAACAGCTCAACTCATTTATAATTATTTCCAGTATGTCAGACGTATACGATGCGCTGTCCAGCGACCGGGTCTACCATAAAGCCATACTCCCCCATGAAGCTCTCAGAACACTTTTTTCCATGAGGGACCTGCAGTTCGACAGGATCTGGCTGGAACGGTTTATCCAGTGCCTCGGCATTTACCCGGCCGGAACCCTGGTCAGGTTGAACACCGGGGAGATAGCCCTGGTTTTAAGCGTTAACCGCTCCAGACTGCTCAAGCCCAGAATAAAGCTCCTTTATAACTCTAAAAACCGGCCTGTGTCCGGTGAAAAAATACTCGACCTGAGTGATTATAAAAACAGGGATCGGGAAATTATAGACGTTGTAGACCCTAAGGCCGTTGGTCTAAATCTCTCTATTTTATTGTAACAACCCGGAGTATTATTATAAGATTTTGACTGCCCAGGCCGTTATCATAAAGACAAAACATTTCCATTCGCCGGTAAGGATCAGGAATTGGCTGAACCGAAAAAAAGGCTGAAAAAAATACGAACCGAAAACCTGTCGGTAGGCATGTTTGTCCATGACGTCGGCCGAAGATGGTTCGATCATCCCTGGCCTAAAAAAAGCAGGCTGCTCACATCAAAAGAGGAAATTCGGCAGCTTATAGAATATGGTATCAGGGAAGTCACGATAGACCTGGATAAAAGCGCAATCCAGCGGAAAAAACCCGAGCCGATTGAAGAACAAGCCGATAAAAGGCCTCAAGCCCTTGAACAGGTCGTGGAAAAACTTGACAGGGCAAAAGAGCCGATAGAACCAACTTCCCTGGAAGAGGAAATGCCCCGTGCCCGGGAAACTTATTTCTCCGCGCTGGAAACAACACAGGAGTTTTTAGCGGATGCACGTGCCGGAAAAGAGGTAAATCTCCCCAAGGTCCGGGACAATGTGGAAGATATTATTGATTCCACTTTCAGAAACAGAGATGCTTCGCTGGCCTTGATCAAGCTGAAAACATATGATGAATACACGCTTACTCACTCTCTAAACGTGGCCGTGCTCTCCATCAGCATGGGCTGCCACGTTAATTATTCCCGGGAAAAAATACGGGACCTGGGGCTGGGCGCCATACTTCACGACTTGGGAAAAACTCAGGTGCCATTGAACATACTGAATAAGCGAGGCCCTTTGAATGAAAATGAATTCAACACCATCAAGTCCCATCCTGTGGTTGGGGCCAATATGCTTGAAAGAACAAAAAAAATTCCACCAAAAGCCATTTCCGTGGCCCGCAACCATCACGAACGGATCGACGGCTCCGGCTATCCGAAAGGGCTGTCCGGAAATGATCTGGATGAATTCAGCATCATTACCGGTTTGTCAGATATCTACGACGCCTTGACAAGCGACCGCGTTTATAGAAAAGGCATACCGCCGCATAACGCCCTCAGGACCATCTTCGCCTTGAGAAGGAAACAGTTCGATGCTACCTGGGTGGAAAAATTCACCCAGTGCCTGGGTATCTATCCGGCCGGAACCCTCGTTAAACTCAACAGCGGGGAAATCGCAGTGGTTCTATCTGTCAATCGCAGTAAACTGCTTCGGCCAAGAATCAGAATCATATTTGACTCAAAGGGTATCCCAATAAGTGGAAATAAAATTATTGACCTCGCGGAGATGAAATATATGGAATTGGAGATTGTCGAAGTTCTCGACCACAGAACTTTAGGTTTAGACATATCTATATATTTCTAGACAGCAAGGATATGCTCATGGGTTCATCCACAATAAATGCCCGCCTGTCAGCGGTGACCAAACGAATTCAGGACGCCTGTCAACGAGCAGGGCGGAACCCGGCTGAGGTGCAGCTTGTAGCCGTGACCAAAACCCTGCCCGCTGAAACGATTCAAGCCGCAATCCAGGCGGGTCTGAATGTTTTTGGTGAAAACTATATTCAGGAGGCCAGGACTAAGATCAAGGAGATAAACTCTTCTGTCTCCTGGCATTTCATCGGCCATCTCCAATCGAACAAGGCTAAGTACGCGGTCGAACTTTTTGATTTGATCCACTCCGTGGACAGCCTGAAGCTTGCCCGGGAACTGGATAAGCGGGCCGGAATGATTGGGCGGCGCATCCCCATTCTTATCCAGGTCAACGTTTCAGAGGAAGAGTCTAAATCCGGAGTGAACAAGGCTTCCGCTGCGAAACTGGTGGAGGAAGTTTCCAAACTGCCGAATCTCGATGTACGAGGTTTGATGACCATGCCTCCTTTTTTCGATCAGCCGGAAAGAGCAAGACCTTACTTCGCATTGCTGAGGGAGATCAAAGAAAGTATCGGCCCCCCGCTTACTGAACTTTCCATGGGGATGTCGGGTGACTTTGAAGTGGCCATAGAGGAGGGAGCGACCATTATCCGAGTCGGCACGGCTATTTTCGGTCCGCGCGCTTAATTGAAGACCCCTGCAGAACTTCGTCCTTTAGCCGAACTCATTGTCGCCTTCCGCGATTTCGACAAAATTACTCGTTTTGCAGAGGTTTTAATTGGGCGCGATTTTAAAAGCCACATCTTTCAGCAAAACCATTTTTCAATCTCCTGTTTCCCCTATAAGATGAGAGGGAGAATTGTTCCATGGTTTGTGCTGCCTGAATCTATTCAGCGCTTGACGTGTCATTATCTTTTCCCTATCATGCCACCTTTGATAAGGGGAAAAAATATGCAGAAAACCGAACAAGCTAAAGAAATTAAGATCGAAGAATATCAAATTACGGAGAAACCTTACTACCTGCCAATAAAGGATGAAGTTGAATTATTTCGCGCGGCCTTCCGCGCAAAGATTCCTGTGCTTTTAAAAGGCCCGACCGGTACGGGAAAAACACGATTTATCGAATACATGGCCTACACCTTCGGCCGTGAGTTTGGCATATCGGGAGGAAACGGCAGCCAGTCCCTGCCGCTTATTACGGTTGCCTGTCATGAGGATTTAACAGCCACGGATTTAGTCGGAAAATTCCTTTTAAAAGGGGACGAGACAATCTGGGCGGACGGTCCGTTGACCAAGGCGGTTAAAATCGGTGCAATCTGTTATCTTGATGAAATAGTGGAGGCCAGGAAAGACACCACGGTCATCATCCACCCCCTCTCAGATCACCGCAGGATCCTGCCGATAGACAAAACAGGAAAGATTATCAAGGCTCATGAAAACTTCCTGCTCGTCATCTCCTATAATCCGGGTTACCAGAGTGTGATTAAGGATTTGAAACAAAGCACCCGACAGCGTTTTATGGCCATTGATTTCGACTATCCATCCCGTACTCAAGAGGCTCAGATTATCCAACACGAAAGCTCGGTCAGCGAAGAAATTTCCTATGAACTCGCTAAAATAGGAGAAAAGGTCAGGCACCTTAAAGGGCATGCCTTAAATGAGGGTGTCAGCACCCGCCTCCTGGTTTACGCCGGAAGACTGATCAGGGAGGGGATACCGCCCAGGAGGGCTTGCGAAATAGCTGTTGCCGCTTCACTGACCGATGAACCAGAAATACACAGAGCCGTTTCAGAAGTCATATCCACGATTTTTCCCTGATGCTGGAGGCGGCTTTTTGAATCTCGATAAAAAATCATTGAAAACGTTTTTTAAGGAGAAATCTTCACTGGAAACGAGGTGGTCCAACGGGCTATCTCAGGATGAGATCATTGCCCTGGCCGAAAGTATGTGGGACACCTCGGCCGAAAGTGCTCTTGCTTTGCTGAAGGTCTCGCCGGTTATACTGCCGCTCCTTTCAAAAAAGGAATACCTGGAATGGGCACAATTCGGAAGAATCGTATTGAATGCTTCTTCAAGGGCATCAGATTTATGTCAGGCGTTTTTTCAGTCAAGCGCCTCGCTTCTCACCTCGGGATCATTTCACCAATTGAAAATGTGGGTTGAACAGGGTTTGGAGATTGCTGAACGTTCGGTTTTGACAGCGATCCAATTTTTCCAATCCACCCCGGCCTTCCTCGAACATGATGAGACCATTCATCTCAGGCCATGGGCCGAATGGGCCATGCAAATTCTAACTGCGGGGACCACAAGAGGAAATGCCGCAAGCGCCTTCTTCAGGGCCAGTACGGACATCATCCGGTTCATGTCCTTCCGGGAGCTCAAAGACTGGACCGCTGCGGGAATTCAGATCGCAAAACACTCGGCCGGTCTTGCCTGCACCTATTTCTCCCGCACGCCTCAGGAGCTGGACGCCCTCTATGTCTCGGAACGTCTTTCCTTTTTTCGCCTCGTTTCTTTGCTGGCCGAAAGCAACCCGGAACAGGCTGTTGCATTTTACCGGTCATGCCCCAAGGCCCTCCTGACCGTGAGCCCGTCTGTTCGTGCCACGGTTCTCAATTCAACCAGGGAACTCTCCCGTGAAAAGCAGGAAAGCATTGTGCCTGTTTTCGCTGAAATCATATCGTCCATCTCCGGCCTGACTTACCCCCTGCAGGAGACGACTCTTAAACAGGAAAAACGCATAAGAAAAAATTCATACGAAGCGGGCAGAGCCTTTTTGAAAAACGCAAGCCGAATTCTCAGTGACATCCCGGAAACGTTCATAGACCATTGGGTCAAAAAAGGCCTTTCCATCCTGCGCCAGAATCCACAAAACGGGGTTGAATACTTTGGCTTGCAATCACCCGAGGCTCACCGTGAACTTGCCAGGTGGAAGGAAGCCGTTATCCTTGAAGACCATCGCCGCCTGTTTACCTTTTTTGTACATGCGCTCGCTGGAAAAGAACTGCACCTGAGGAGCACAGAAGACCTGGACCCAGATATGAGCCCCCGGAAGAGCCACTACCCCGCTTGCGACGGACAAACAATTTATCTGCCGCCGTTCATAGCAACCGGGGGGAGCCACCAGGAAAATTTTCGCGCTTACAAGGTGGCCGCAGCCCATCAGGCCGGATATGTAGAATTCGGAACATTTGAATCCGGCCTCTTTTCAATTCTGACACTCCTCCAAACCTTTCCCATGAAAGCCTTGGCCACGGACATCTTCTTTATCCTGGAAGACGGGCGTATTGACCACAAACTCAAACAGGAATACCGAGGGCTGAGCCCGGACATAGACCTGGTCCTTTCCGCGGCCATGCTCGAAAGACCGTCAATATCAGAGCTTCCCCTCCAGGAGGCACTCGTAGAAATCCTGCTGCGGCTGACAACAGCCTCGCTGGAACCGGCTCAAGTCCCAGAAGAACTTGCGAATCATGTTGTTTTCCTCAAGGAGACGCTTTCCGGCTTTTACGACCAGGCCCAAGGAGTCTGGGATAGCTTTTTCAAAACTCTCAAGATTTACGATTACCTGCGCCGTCTTCCGGCCAGCCCTGCCTATCTCTCCTCGGTTCCGCTCTTTTTTCGGGGTATCCTTGATCCGGATCTCCTGCCGGGTTCAGGCCCCTGGAAATCGCCGCCTGACGAAATTCTGGACGAAATGAACAATGAGGAAGGTGTTATACCGGTTCCAATGTCTGCAGATGAGCTGAAACAATTCTTAGAAAATATTAAGGACATCTCCAAGTTAAAATTCATGGAAGCCGAAGAGTCATTTTCCGACGGACTTTTTATCACGGGCGCGGACATCAGCGCCAAAGGCGCTGCCAATGAATCAGACAGCGAAAATCAAGAAACACAGACCCGCCCTTTTGCAAAAGTTACCTCCCGCCCGACAGCCGAGGACGGACCGTTTTACTATGACGAATGGGATTATCTGGCCAAAACCTATCGCAAAAGGTGGTGCTGTCTCCGCGAAAAATCGGTTGAACCGCTTGAATGTGACATTATTGATGAAATTTATGCGAATTACAGCAGCCTCATCCAGCAGGTGAAAAGACAGTTTCAAAAGATTCGCCCTGCAATCCTTGGCGTTTCGCGAAGAGTGGAATGGGGAGACGAGATTGACCTGCCAGCAATGATTCAAGGCGTGGTGGACCGCAGGGCCGGGTCCAATCCCTCGGACAGAATTTTTAACCGGCGGGAAAGGAAAATCAGAAAGATCGCAACCCTTCTCCTGATTGATATGAGCGCTTCCACGGATGAGCTGATACCGGTCAAAAAAAATTCACTGACACGGCCCAGCCGTCAGTCCGGTATTTCTACAAAGGCCGGACAGAATAAAAAGATCATAGATATCGAGGTAGAGAGCCTGGTAGTCCTCATGGAAGCGTTAAACACCCTTGATGACGAGTACGCTATTTTCGGTTTTTCAGGTTCCGGAAGAGAAAAAATCGATTTTTACCGCATTAAGGACTTTTCAGATTCTTACGCCGAAACGCTGAAAAAACGAATCAGCGGAATAAAACCCAGGCAGAGCACGCGCATGGGACCGGCCATCAGACACGCCATTACAAAGCTGAGGTCTGTTGAATCCGAACAGCGTCTCTTGATTCTGCTCAGCGACGGATTTCCCCAGGACCAGGACTATGGTGAGGACAGACGTTCCAATGAGTACGGTCTTCACGATACCATGATGGCACTGCTCGAAGCCAAAAAAGAAGGGATACAGCCCTTCTGCATTACCGTGGATCAAAGCGGGAACGACTATTTAAGAAAAATGTGCGATCCGAATAATTACCTGATTATCAAAGACATCCACTCTCTCCCCGAGACCTTGCCCCGGGTGGTTGAATCGCTGATAACATAGGCGACCTGTATATGGCTCCCCTGATTTTGCTGATTCTTAATGATTTTTGTATTAAGTTCCCGCACGAGTCTGGCGGACGTACTCATACATTACCAAAGCTCCGGCCACGCCGGCATTGAGTGAAGAAATCCTGCCCAGAAGCGGGATTGAAACCAGACCGTCACATTTTTCGCGGATAAGACGCCTGAGACCCTTGCCTTCACTGCCTATAACCAGAGCCAGCCTTAAATTCAAATCCTGGTCATACAGACTGGCCTCGGCATTCTGATCCGCCCCCAATACCCAGAAGCCCTCTTTTTTGAGCGATTCAACCGCACGAACCAAATTGACCACGCGCGCGACAGCGACATGCTCCGCTGCACCAGCGGAAGCCTTTATGGTCACTGATGTAACCGGCGCCGCCTTGTCTCTCGGCAGAATTATCCCAGCCGCACCGGCAGCTTCAGCCGATCTGATCAAAGAACCGAGATTCATGGGGTCCTGAATATTATCCAGGACGAGCACCAAAGCCCGCCTTCCCCTGGCGCGATTCATGATTTCTTCAAAAGAATAATACTGGTAATCGCCTATCCGGGCCACCACACCCTGGTGGCCGCGGCCCTGGTAAAGCTGATCCAAACGATACTGTTCGACACGGTCCACTCTTATGCCAGCGGATCTGGCTGCTTGGAGCAGCTCTTTAAGCCTGGGCCTCACGCGGCCTTGAGCCAAATATATCCTGTCGAAAGCATTTGCCCGGGACTGCAAAGCCTCCAGTACCGGATTCACACCACCGATAATTTCAGTCATGACTCCTTATTTGCGTCGTTGACCATGGAACTGATGCCCGGCGAATCAAAAAAATCCACGAACTGCTCGATCCGGGAAATCACTAGATCAATAGCGCTACTTCGCGTCTTGAAAAAAATGGGTCCAAAATTGATCGTCCTTGGGAAGGCGCAGACGTTCTGCCTGAACCAGGGTAGCCAGGCTGTTTACGGCCTGATCTATTTCGTCATTGATAACCAGGTAATCATACATCTGGTGAGCCTCAATTTCAGTCCGAGCCTGATTAAGCCTTTGCTTTCTTTCGGCCTCCCCTTCTGTCCCCCGAAACTCAAGCCGGCGAACCAGCTCCTGGAAAGTTGGCGGCAAAATAAAAATGAAGACCGCCTTGGGAAAGGCGGCCTTGATCTGTCGGGCGCCAATTATTTCTATATCTACAAGGACATCGAATCCTTTCTCAAGCTGTTCCATCACCCATTGTCGTCCTGTCCCGTAATAATTGCCGAAAACTTCCGCCCACTCCAAGAATTCCCCTTTCTCAATCATGGTCTCAAACCTGGAACGGTCGCAAAAAAAATAGTCGACCCCGTCTTTTTCCCCGGGGCGCGGTTTACGTGTGGTGTATGATACGGAATAGACAAGCCCAGGGACCTGTTTGATCAGGCGGCGGCAGACAGTGGTCTTACCAGCCCCCGAGGGTGCTGATACAACGATCAAACGTGGCATGCTTCCCTTTTTATTCCTTAGAATGCCCGTCGCCCGCAAAACGCTGCGCAATCGTATCGGCCTGGATAGCCGAAAGAACAATATGATTACTGTCCGTGACGATTATGGACCGAGTTCGCCGTCCATGAGTGGCGTCAACAAGACGCTGTTGTTCTTTCGCCTCGTCTTTGAGCCGTTTCATTGGAGCCGAACTGGGTGAAACAATGGCCACAATCCTCTCAGAAACGATAGTATTGCCAAATCCGATGTTAATCAATTTTGCGCTCATAATCCTCTCTCTCGTCTTATTCTACGTTCTGGGCTTGCTCCCTAAGCTTCTCAAGTTCGCTTTTGATATTAATGGCTACCCTGGTGACGCCTGCGTCACCGATTTTAGAACTGATAGTGTTGGTTTCACGGTTCATTTCCTGTAGAAGAAATTCCAGCCGCCGACCAATAACTCCCCCTTCATTAAGATAGGAGCGAAATTGATCGACATGGCTTCTGAGACGAACCACCTCCTCAGTGATATCGCTTTTCTCAGCAATGTAGGCGACTTCCTGCAACAAGCGTGTCTGGTCAAGGTCAAGTCCGTCAGTAAAGGCTGTAATTTTTTCCAAAAGACGGCTCTTGGTTTTAAGCAGTAAAGCCTCTTGAGACTGCTCGATCTGGTCGAGATAGGAAGAGATTAAATCAAGCCGGTTTCTAAAATCTCGGCAGATCGCCTCGCCCTCAACAGCGCGCATCTGCACAAGTTGATCCACTGCCTCCTTAATTATGGGGATCAGGTCTTCCGAAAAGGCTTCAAGATTAATTTCTTCTTCTTCCCAGACGATTATATCATTTAAACCAATAAAATGCGCCAGTTGAATCTCGCCTCCAAGGTTCAATTCTTCCTTAAGCCTGTTTAATAAGCGATTATAAGTTCGAGCCAAGTCCATGTTGAGCTTCAAGTGTTGCATCTTCAAGGATGATTCATCTACCTGGACCCTGACCTCCACCCGGCCCCGGCCCACTCGATCAGCCACGATCCTGCTGATCTGATCCTCAAGGGAAACATAAATTTTTGGTATACGAATAATTATATCACGAAAGCGGTTGTTCACCGAACGGATTTCTACGGTCACATCTCGATTGAGTATATTGCCAGCGGCCTGTCCAAATGCTGTCATGCTGAAAATCATCTTCGGGCCTTTGCTTCCGCGGGCAGTTGATCCAAATACCTGTTTCTTATGTCTTTCATGACCGTTCGAACTTCTGGGGACGAATAATCAGGATAAGTCCAGGGCAGAGGCCTGAATTCACCACGCTCAAAAAGCAATGTCAAATCCGCCCATACGCCGCGCCCCAGATATATACGGTGTACATTATTCTTGCCGGTGGCCAAGACCAATCTTTCCATCGAAATGTAACCAGGGTCCACATTCACCCGCCGCCTGTTCATGTGATCAGAAAATTTAGCCTCGATTTCGACGGTTGAAATTTTTAAATCAACGAGCGTGCCCGGGTCTATCAAACTTTTCAGAGCCAGAAACCGTTTGATGAGCGGCCAGCCCATTTCTTCCCTGTAGTATGTTGTCTGATCAAAAATGAATTCCCGACTGATGAAATCAATCTGTCCGACCACGTCTTCCAGCGCATGCGCAACCTCCCCCAAAGCCTTGCGGCTGGCTGAAAAGACGGCTACAACAGGTTTTACAGGCGCCGGATCTTTTAGGAAACTCACTTAAAATCTACCGACCCACAGAGGTATATTCAAAACCTAGCTCGCGCATCCTGGAAGGCTGGTAGATATTGCGCAAATCAACAACTACATTTCTATTCAGCAGGTTTTGAATTCGGTCCCAATCCAGGTTCCGAAATTGATTCCATTCCGTGGCAATAACAAGGATATCAGAGCCCTGGATGGCGTCATAGGCGTCAGCGGCATACTCGACCTGCGGGAGAACCGTCCGGGCACTCGGCATACCAGCCGGATCAAAGGCTTTTACACGCGCGCCTTTTTCCAACAGTTTTTGAATGATGTAAATAGCCGGCGCCTCGCGGATATCGTCCGTATTAGGCTTGAAAGTAAGGCCCAGAAAGGCTAGTTTGCAGCCATCCAGATTCCCGGCCGCTGTTTCTATCTTCTCGACCATGCGTTCCCTCTGGCTTTTATTCACCTCAATCACGGCATTTACGATTTTTAAATCATACCCTTTGGACCGTGCCAGATGAGCGAAACCAAGGGTGTCTTTTGGAAAACAGGAACCGCCA
>CAZVRN010000033.1:0-11750 GCA_964629485.1 uncultured Thermodesulfobacteriota bacterium
CGATGTCATGATCGCGGTGCACGGGCAGATACCATTCCCGGAAACCACACCGAAGGAAGTAGGCATCGCTGTTCCAGCTTCCCCCGCGCACAACTCTCGCCCCGGGTGCGTCCGGGTCTTCCCGGCCGTCGTCAGGGCGGTAAGGGTAGCTTTTTTCCAGCGAGCTCGTCCATTCCCACACCAACCCATGAACATCGAATAAATTGAATTTATTAGCTTTTTTTTGAGCAACAGGCCGGGGATAAAACCCGGCGTTCGCTCCGAACCAGGCGTAGTTGTCCAGCCGGAAGGCCCGCCCCTCAAAACAGTAGTCGCTCTGGGTCCCGGCCCGGCATGAATACTCCCACTCAGCCTCAGTCGGCAGCCGGTGAGCATCCGTATTCATCATTTCATTAAGCCTCTTGATGAATTCCTGGACCTCGTACCAGTTGACTGTTTCCATGGGAAAATCAAAGCCGCCCTTGAAGCTGGCCTGGTTATGCCCCATAACGTATTCCCACTGCCCCTGTGTGACCGGGGTGCGTCCCATGTAGAAAGACTTAATTTTAACCAGATGTTGCGGTGCAAAGTCGTAGCGGCTGTAATTTTCCTGCTTCTCTCTTTCCCGAATCGCGGCCTCGACCTTTTTCAGGTCGGCCGGATCGTCCACTATGGGGTCAGTACCCATAATGAACTCTCCGCCGGGAATAAGGACAAATTCCATGCCTATTTTGTTAACGATCTTTTTTTTCAGCGGTTTTTCCGACATTTGTTTCATTCCAAGATCAAGCGTGTTTCGGGAGTAAGGGTTGGGTCCCTGAAACGCCCTCCCAGAGGCGCGTCAGAAACCTTTTTTAATTTCTTTGGCTGCGGCCTGAATTTCTTCCATGTCCCCGGGAACCGGTTCCCAGGTGCCGATGGTAAGGTTGTCATCCTTCCAGCGTGGGAGAAAATGCATGTGGTAATGCGGAATTAACTGTGCCGCGGCCCTGCCGTTCGCCTGCCAGATATACATGCCTTCAGCGTTTAACCCGTTCTTTATAGCTTGGGCCACACGCTTGGATACTGCGATCAGGTCACGCAGAAGGGTTTCGGGCATGTCAAAAATGTCCTGATGATGGTCCTTGGGGATCAGGAGACAATGTCCTTTGCCCAAAGGATTGATATCCATGAAAGCCAAAAACTTGTCATCCTCATAGACTTTAACCGAGGGTATTTCCGCTGCCGCTATCTTACAAAAAACACAATCTTCCATGAAGACCTCCGTATTTTTTCCCCGGGCGGTCAATAGAGGGCCGGGCGAATGGTTTCCTTATTCTGCCTGAATACCGAGTAAACAAAAAAGGCCGTATTTTTTTTAACCTCCCTGGGCGAAGGCAGTTCGGGCCAGGAATGTGCGGTTTCGAGTTTGATCGGCTTGAAGGTCATGGTGTTATGAATCTCATCCAGCTCATCCGGGTTGAAATTCCCGCCCAGGAATTTTTTTTTAACAAGCATTTCCACGTCCATGCTTTTTAAAAAATTAATAATATCCAAGATATCGTAGCGTTGGTGAAAAGTCCTGATGTCCCTGTTTATTTCGTCAGCCAGGGCCTTCAGTTTTGCCAATACCTCCCGCCCCTGGCGCACCGTCTGCCCAAGTTCCTCATATATCCTGATGATCAGGTCGAGATACCGGCCGCGGGCGGTAAACCCTTTTGGAGACAGGCCGACCGGGCATGCCGGAGGCCGCCTGGTCATTTCGCCGGGCTCGATCCAGGAAAGGGGAGGGCTTTGAAAGCCTATCAAAGAAAAAAAACGCTGAAAATTTTCAGGAGTGATCAGCAGACAGGCCAGGTAATCCCTCAAAGTTCCGGCCGCCGCTTCAATTTTTTTATAGGAGGCCAGCTTTTCAGAAAACTCCTGTTTTTCTTCTTCAATGATCCTTCTCTCCCTGAGATAGCCATTGATGACCTCTTCCTTGATCTGATAGTTGAGAAAAGTCAGAAAGTCGTCCTGCACCTTTTTCTCCCTGAGAGAATCTTTCCCGCCGGCATGTTAAGGAATATTAGGCTAAAGGCACTGGGATGTCAATGAAGGGCTCAGTCAGCCGCCTTTTTACCCGTCTTTTAATCCGGCCAGTCCAAGCCTGAAATAGTACACGAAAAACAGAAGGCCGATAATGCTTATCCCGCCGGCGACATAAAAAATGGAATTCAAACCCCAGGCATCCATGATGACCCCTGAAATAAGCGGCGCGGCCATCATGCCGATACTCATGGCGGTGTTAAACATGCCCATTGTGGCGCCGAGTCCCAGGTCTTTGCCGGCTATAACAGCTAAAGCCGTGGCCGCGGGCATGGATATGGCGCCTCCAAGCGCCATTATAACCAAGAGACCCACCAACTGCCAAAAACCGTTGCTTGCCGGGATCAGGACCAGGCCGAGGCTACCGATGGCCGAACCGGCCAGGACCAGATAAAACTTGTTGGACTTGTCGGAAAGAAGCCCGAAAGGGCTCTGCAAAATGGCCATAAGCAATATGGGCACGGCGACCATCACGCCTATCCGGGCCGTGGAAAGCCCGGACCTTGAGGCATAAATGGGAATAAATGACATGACGCCTCCCCGGCCAAGGGCATTAATAATCCGAAAGATCATCAGCCCCATTAAAAGCTTGTTTTTAAGGATTTTTCTATACGAAACAGAACCTCTGGGCATGGAAAGCCCTTTTTTTTCAGGGAGAAAAAACAAGATAAGGAAGAAAGACAGTCCCGACAAGGCTGACAAGGGATAGAAAACCGCTGAAAACCCAAAAACCTGGTATAAAATTCCGCCGAGCAGCGGGCCGCCCCCCATGCCCAGAAACATGGCCTGGTTGATGGTCCCCATGGCCCGTCCTTCGTGGCCTATTAAAGAAATCTCTCCCACGTAAGCCATGGCAATAGGGATGACAATGGCTGAAGTAACGCCGTGGACCAGCCTCACGGCCGTGAGAGACCAGACGTTCGAAGCCATGGGGTAAAGAATGGAAATAACGAAATAAGCGGCTAACCCGAAAAGAATGAACTTTTTTCGGCCCCGTTCATCCGAAATTTTACCGACAATAGGCATGAAAATGCCGCGCGAAATAGAAAACGCGGCAAAGATGATCCCCAGCCATATCCCGCTGGCTCCGAGGCTGTCCGCATAAATCGGCATGACGGGGCCAATGATGCCCAGGCCGAAGATAGTTGCAAATACAGTAAGGTATAAAACAAAAAATATACGCTTGTTCATTTGTTTCCAAAAAATACGAAGTCCTGGTATTCGGAGTAAACATGACGCCTGAACGGGAAAATTTTAACGGCTAAGCACTTAATTAAAGGCCTCGATAACCGCTAAATAAGGAATCGCCCGCGTGGCAGGAGACGCTTTTTTTTGAACCAGGACTAACCTGTCTTCTCAAGTAACGCTTCCGCCTCCGGAAAGTCCGGGTTAATTTCCAGAGCCTTTTTCAGATAGGGGCGAGCGGCTTCCTTGTTCCCCAGGAGGAAGTGAATTTGGCCGATGTTGAAATAAAGGTTTTCATCGTCCTCAGAGACTTCGAGGGCGCGTTCGAAAAACTTGAGGGATTCCTCCAGTTTCCCCTGCCGGTGCAGGCTGATACCCAGACGGTTGAAGATATGGATCTGGAATGGGTCCAGTTTCAGGGATTTCCTGAAGGCCTTTTCCGCCTCGCCGGCCTCACCAGCCTCAAGCAAAGCTTCGCCTAAAGCGAACTGCCGGCGGGCGTTGAGAGGGCTGATGCTCACGCTTTTCTTCAGAAATTCAGCGGCGTCATCATGTTCCCCTTTTTTCATGTGTATTTTCCCAAGCGCATCCAGGGAGTCCACGTGGAGTTCACTCATCTTGATAGCTTCATGATAATTGGACTCGGCGTCATCATCTCTTTCAAGCTTTTCATATACCCCGCCTATCCTGTAATGCAGGGCGGCCATGGTATCCCTGGTCGCCTCTATGGCTTCTTTGTATTTTCTCAAAGCGCCTTCCATGTCCCCGGATTCAACCAGCCGCTGTGCTTCTTTTGAGGCCAGGTGAACCGGGTCTGGAGCTAAAATGCGCTTTACAATCATATTGACTTTACCAACCAGGAGACGTTGCGAAAAGGGCTTGAGCAGATAGCCGTCAACCTTGAGTTCAGCCGCCTGGGCCACGTAATCCTGCTGGACTTCCGAGGAGATAAGGAGAAACGGCGTCTCCCGCAGACGTTTATCCATTCTGACTTCGGCTAAAAGTTCGAGGCCGTTCATCTCAGGCAACTCGTAATCCGCAATTATCAGGTCCGGGGGCTCGTTCCTTATTTTAACCCAGGCGGATTTACCATTTTCCGTGACACTGAAATTATTGTAACCCTCGGCCTTCAGGTAACCCCTGATGATGTTTCTCAGCCCAAGGTTGGGCACTGCAATTAGTATCTTTAGCTGTTCTTTGTCCATGACCGCATCCTGCCAGCCCTAATTCACGGTATGGAAAAGGGCCCGCACCCCTTCACTTCGAGAAATGAGAACCACCTGAAAAAGAACAATCTTATTCGTTCCGCTGTAATTGCCTGAGACGACATGATTTTTGCTTTCCTCAACAATCTTAGCCCAAGAGCTTGCCGCTTTGCAAGGATTTTGCTTGCACGAAGGGACGGACAGAAACGTTGGCTATCTTTATTAAATGAAAAATACCGGTTTTCAAGAAGCCTCACTTTAAGCTTGACAGAACCGGGCCCGCCGTCTTAATAAAACGAATGTCCTCAAGGCTAAAACTCTGCTTAAAAAAGAATACGGGAAGACCTCATGCTTGATAAAGGGTATATTCATGTTTATACCGGCGATGGCAAGGGAAAGACATCCGCCGCCCTGGGCCTGGTTTTTCGCGCCCTGGGCCGCGGCCTGAAAGTCTATTTCACCCAGTTCATGAATGCTCCCCGTTCCTCGGGTGAACACTTCTCGGCCAGCGCCTTTGAAAAACAGCTTAAAATAAAACCGATGGGGCAATCCGGGTTTATTCTCCCCGAAAAACCCCGGCCCGAAGATCGCCGCATGGCCCGGGAGGCCCTTGCGGAGGCCAGGGCGGCTATGGAGAGTCATGATTACGACGTGGTTGTCCTCGACGAAGTCAATGTGGCTGTCAACTTCTCGCTTCTGGAAGCGCGGGAAGTGGCGGATTTTCTGGAGGCCAAGCCTCCGCATGTTGAACTGATTCTCACCGGGCGTAACGCTCATCCGGATATTATCGAAAAAGCCGACCTGGTTTCCGAGATCAAGCAGGTCAAGCATTACCTTCAGGAAGGCGTCAAGGCCAGAAAAGGGATTGAATATTAAAGACATCTCAAGAACTTCAGCAAAAAACTTCTTGTTCTTTTACCTCTCGAAGTGATGATATTTTTCTTGACATTAGAAAAAATTTTTCCATATGATAAAATATATTAAATTCAAAAAAAAGGCGCGCCGAAATATAAATGTCAGATCGAGCCACATCATGGTTTCCATGGTGGCGGGAAAAAAGCGTTTTCGACAGGCGTATGAAGATAGATCCCCGTTACCGTGATCCGAATTACCCGGAATTCGTTTGCCGCCGCCGCAAACCGTATGAGTATTATCTAGAGCCCGAGAAAAAGAAGAGTCACTTTTTCAATAAGCATCCGGGACGAAAATTTATTGTGGCCGGCATTGCTGCTTCAGTGATTGTTGGGTTGCTCTTTTTTTTCTGCTTTTTGTCCCTTTATCATGTCAACACCTCCGAGATTCATCCCATTAAAAGATCAGTCAATTACCTTCTCGGCTTTCGATGAACCCGGTTCTGAAGATTTTCAGCTAATTTTCGTGCTTGAGCCGAGTTCATTGCCAGGCCAATATTTTTCTTTTTTAAATAACGGGCATTTTCCTGCTGCTTAAAATTCGCTTTCCGCGATTTTGACGGAAAAACTGTTTTTAAACATTTTGTCAAAAAATTGACAGCTTCGTTCAACGAGATTAGGAATCTGCCAGTGTAAGCCCCTATATTTTATTGTACGAGACCTCGTGAGAACTTCGTCTTTTAACCGAACTCATTGCCAGGCTCAAAATTAAACCCTCGAAATATTGGTAATATTCCCGCGGGTTAACCTTTGGCCTTCCACGGTTTCAACAGAATTACTGGTTCTTAAGAAGCCTCGATACGCACCAGGTTCACGCCTGGCATGCAAATTGATTTAAATATTTCTGGTCCAAAACCCGCGAAGGAGTAAATGAATGGTAGACTCCCTGAATGGACAATCCCCACCCGGGCAGGCCACCTATACGGACCAGGTAGCCCGGCTGATCTGGCGAGAAAAGATGCTGGGGCAAATTCTGGATAAACTTCGAGTGGCCGCGCCGAATATGGATACCGCACAAACCCTGCTGCCCGCTCATCCGACAAAAGGCGGCTTGGTGGACATTTACGTCTGAATTTTCAGATCAAAGACCGGCTCGACAAGTCCCACTTCCTGGCCGCGGTGATTCTTGATTACTGAACGATGAAAAGAAGCCAGCCTTGCGGCTTCCTCCGGGCTTAACTGGCCCAGTTGAACCAGGGTTTCAACAACCACCGGGTTCAGGCCCCGGGCATGACCGTCCTCCATTCCCAGAGCCACTCCCCATCCTTTTTCCGGCAGGGCCAGGGCATAGGTTCCTTCGGCCCCGGTCTTGGCCAGGAAGCGGGAGTCTCCGGCCCGCATCACTTCCGTGCAGATTCGGTCATCCCCGGCGATCATTTCAGGGTGGTCAAGCATGGCCGACATCAGCCGCGCCGCGGCTTTCGGTTCCGCCCTGGCCGCTGCTTCTGCCAGCCGGGCATAGGCCAGGGCCAGGTTTTTCAAGGGCAGGGCAAACACGGGCACCCCGCAGCCGTCAATGCCCAGGCCGATTTCCGCGGATGGAACGCCGGTCATTTCAGCGACCTTGTTCAAGATCAGCCCCTGGACCGGGTGGCCGATCTCGGTATAGCCCTTGACCGGCCAACCGTGGTGGACACAAAGCACGAGCATGGCGGCGTGCTTGCCCGCGCAGTTGTTGTGAAGTTCCGTGGGCTTTTCCCCGGCCTTGCTCATGGCCGCGGCCGTGGGACGATGGGACGGCCGATGAATCCCGCAGTCAAGGGCCTTTGGTGTCAGGCCGATCTTGTCCAGGATGGATCGAACCGCGGCCACCTGAAAATCCTGGCCGTTCAATGATCCGCACATGACCGCAATTTCTGCGGGTGTCAGGCTGAAACGGTCAGCGGCCCCGGTTTCTACCACAGGCAGGGCCTGGAGCGGTTTAGCGGCCGAGCGCAAAAAAACGGTTTCAGCCGGGTCACCCAGGGCCGCGATTTGGCGGCCGGAAGCGTCGACCACCACTATGGAGCCGCGATGCAGGCTTTCGATCAAACTGCCGCGAGTGACCTGAACCAATGCCGGCGGCGCGTTATTTATGGAAACCATGTCTAGACCCCCTGTTTTTTTGCCCGGGCGCGGTTCATTCCGTCTTAAGCCTCCTTCTTCGGCCAGGGGCCGTGCTCAGCCATGTATAAAATCTGGCGGGCCAGGCCGCGCAGAAGGTTGCAATCCTCATGGGTCAAGCCGGATCGGTTGAAAATACGTGCAAAGCTCATAATCCAGTAATCCGGATTTTCTTCCGGCAGAAACCGCAACTCAAGCAGGGCCTTCTTTAAATGGCTGTACATGGCCTGAACCTCGCCGACCGGGGCCAGCCTGATCTGCCGGTCCAGGCCCTTTTCCCTTCCGGATAAAAAAAGCTCATAGCCCACGATGAGCACGGCCTGGGCCAGATTCAACGAGCTTGCGGCTTTAGAAGCCGTGGGGATGGAAACCGCGGCCTGGCAGAGGCGAAGCTCCTCGTTGGTCAACCCGGTTCTTTCCGGGCCAAAGAGGAGCGCGATTTTATTTTCCCGGCTTAAACCTGCTATTTTTCGGGCCAGGGCGCGGGGAGAAAAAAACGGACCCCGTTTGGAACCGCGGCGGGCCGTGGTGCCGACCACGTAGTGAAAATCAGCCAGGGCGTCGGGCAGGTTTTCATAAACCGTCATATCTTCGACCAGGCCCTGGCCCGCCCTGGTGGCCGAAGCCATAATGATATCTTTGTCCATCTCGTGAGGCGCGACCGCGATCAACCGGCCCAGGCCCATGTTACCGGCCGCGCGGGCGGCCGTACCGATGTTTTCGGAAAGCTTGGGCCGGTGAAGCACAACGGCCACGTTATCGAGCCTCACTCCCCCGGCGGGCATCAGTCTCCCCGTAAAAAGCGATACAGGGTAAACAGGACCATGGTCCCGGCCCTGTTGAGCCGCATGGACAGCGGCCCGCCGAAAACCTGAGACTTTTGGTACTGCCTCTCAGGGCTGCTGATATGGACATCAACCCTGAGCCGGTCATCCTCTGGGAACCCGGCCGCGGCCAGGCATACATCGGCTTTGAAATCATCCCGGGCCTTGACGCATAATTCAGCCGGGTCCGAAGGATGATCCAGGATCAAGCCGCCCCTGAACAGATCATACCTGACCGCCCGTCCCAGTTCGGAACATACCGCCCCCCTGGTGGCGGCGTCGGCCACGGCCAGGCTCAGGCCCCGCTCCGCCAGCATCCGGGCCGTATTCCCGGCCAGGGTTTCCTCGTCCCGGGCGAAAATAAACGGCCCCACTTTTTCCTGTATGCGGGCCTCCCCTTCATCAAGCAGGTTCAGGGCTTCCTCAGGGCTGTCAGCCCGGGCGGTCAAGCGAACCATGGTCTCAAACTGCGAAGCCTGCAAGCCGATGGCAGGGTTTTTGGATGAAACAATGATCTCCTTGAGCTGGGCGTCCACGTTGCTTTCGCCAAGCCCATAGACCTTGAGCACGCGGTTCCGGATGACCTGAGCGCCCAGATCGTATTTCTTGACAAGGCGGGGCAGGACCTCTTCCCTGATCATGGGTTCGGTCTCCCTGGGCACGCCGGGCAGGCAGAAAATAATGCGGTCGCCTTCCTCATAGCAGAAAGCGGGCGCAGTGCCCCGGGGGTTGCTGATCACTTCCGCGCCGTCCGGAATATAGGCCTGCCGCCGGTTGTTGGGGGATAATTTAAATCCGGCCCGCTTGAAAAGGTTCTCAATCCACTCCCACAATTCCGGACGAAAGCAAAGCTCCCGTCCCAGCACCTCGGCCCAGACCTCCCGCGTCAGGTCGTCCTCGGTCGGCCCGATCCCACCCGTGGTCACGACGATCTGACAGCGATCCAGGGCCAGCCGAAACGTCTCGGCCATCCTTTTCCGATCGTCGCCGACCGTGGTGTGATAGGCCAGGCTCACCCCGATGTCGGACAGGGCCCGGGCCGTATAGGCGGCGTTGGTGTCAATCAACTGGCCGAGGACGAGCTCTGAACCCACAGTCACCACCTCGGCCCAAATTTCAGGCTTCATTTTCGCCTCCTAAACAATAACGGAGGACGAAATTTTTTGGCGGCCTCATAAAAGGTTTTCCTCCACGTATCGCACGGCATTTCGAAAAATGAGCAGCCCCTGACCCTCAAGGTCGGCCGGGGGATGACCCGCCCGTTTCATCCGGTCCAGCATCCTGGTCCAGTCGGGATGATTCGAGAGGTGGTGAAAGGCTTCAGGGTGAGGCATCAGCCCGAAAATACGGCCGGTTTCATCGCAGATACCGGCGATATCGTCAAGGGACCCGTTGGGGTTATAGGGAAACTCGCCCCCGGCTGGTTTATATTCCGGGGTGGCGTATCTCAGGACCACCTGGCCGGAGTCCCTGAGCCGCTCCACGGTTTCTGCGGAGGCATAAAATTTACCCTCGGCGTGGCGTATGGGCAGGTCGAGCCTGGTCAAGCCCCGGGTAAAAATGCAGGGACTCTTCGGGTTGACCGCCAGGTTGACCCAGTCGTCTCGAAAATTCCCGCAGTCATTGGCTGTAAGGGCCACCCTTCGGGTTTGGTAGTCACCATCCAGCCCGGGAAGCAGGCCCATGTTTACCAGGGCCTGAAACCCGTTGCAGATGCCAAGAACCAGTTTGCCGGCCGCAATAAATTTCTCGAGGTGATCACCCAGGTGAGATTGAAGCTTCACCCCCAGCAAAACCCCGGCCCCATGATCATCGGCCCAGGAAAATCCACCATCAACAACCAGAATGTGATAAGGGGCCAGGCCAGGCCCAGAGCGGCAACGCGAGATCAGTTCGTTGATATGCACCTTATCGGTCCTGGCGCCGGCAGAACGAAAGGCATACGTGGTTTCAAGGTCACAATTGATCCCGAAGCCGCTCAGCACCAGGGCCCGTACTTTTTGCGGCGTGTTTTTTCCCGCCCCGGTCATCTAAGGCCCCCAAACGGTCGCTTGAAGGCGGCCCGCAGTTCTTTAATATCGGCCCGCACGACTTCTCTCCCGCCGGCCGTGATTGATAAAGTTCGGTCGCGGCGAACGCGGCCGGCCAGCGCGGCGGGCAGTCCCTGAAAAATATCCTCAAAAGAATTCCGGTCTTCCGGCCGGACCGTGACCAGAAAACGACCCGTGGATTCGGAAAAAAGGCGCTTGTCCGGACTGAGTCCGCTCCCTTCCACATCATCCACGGCCAACCGGTCCAGGTCCAGGTCAGCGCCCAGGTCCCCGGCAAAGCATGCCTGGGCCAGGTGCACCCCCAGGCCGCCCCGGTATAAACCGCGGGCCGAGGCCACGAGGCCGTCCCGGTACGCTTTTGAGAAAGCCTTGTAAAGTGGCAGGTTGGCATGAAAATCCGTCCGAGGCACATTCAGGCCGAGGTACCCGAAAAGGTCATAATACTCTGATCCGCCCAGCTCATCCCGGGTAATCCCCAAAACGTAGATCAGGTCGCCCGGGGCCTTGAAATCCATTGTCTGGCAGCGCATAACGTCCTCGATGACGCTGACGGCGGTGAATTGAAGCGTGGGCAGCCCGGAGACCTTGTGCCGTTCTCCGTAAGGCCCGGTCAGGCTGCCGTCCACATACATGCTGTCCTTTCCGGAGAGCAGGGGGATAGAGTAGGCGAGGCAGGCTTCCCGGAGGGCCCAGTTTGCCCTGACCAGTTGGGCCGCCTTGAACTTGCCGTCCGGGTTGGTCTGAGGATTAAACTGGATGTTCGGCCAGCAAAAGTTATCCACGCCGCCTATGTGATCCAGGTCGGCCCCCACGGCCAAGAGGCGCCGCACCGCTTCATCCACAGAGGCTGAAACCATATGGTAGGCGTCAATGGCCGCGTAAGTCGGGTTGATGGCCTGAGTCACGGCCAGCCCCCGCCTTGAACCCAGGACCGGGCAAGAAACAACCGCATCGGAAGGGGTATCTCTGTATACCCCGACCAGGGGCTTGATAACGCTGGCGCCCTGCACTTCATGATCATACTGCCTGGCGATCCATTCCCTGGAACAGATATTCGGCCGCGCCAGCATATCGGTCAAGAGCCTGGTCAGGTTCTTGGAGGGACCGAGCACTGGTTCAGTCAGCCCCCGCCTCTCCGGCGGCAGCCACTCGGCCTCAAAGACCCATTGCGGAAAGTCGGACCTGAACAAGTCAAGATCGATGTAGGCGCATGTTCTGCCTTGATACTTGAGGTGAAGTTTTCCCGTGCCGGTGTAGCGGCCGATAACAGTGCTCAAGACCGCGTGGAGGTCTGAAAGCTCCATGAAACGGTCCAGGTTCTCCGGCTTGACGGCCACGGTCATGCGTTCCTGAGACTCGGAGACCCAGATCTCCCACTGATCGAGGCCGGCATACTTGAGGGGAACCCGGTCCAGGTCAACCTCC
>CAZVRN010000033.1:11760-14253 GCA_964629485.1 uncultured Thermodesulfobacteriota bacterium
CTCCGCGCCATTGGAATACCTGGCTGATTCCCCGATAGACGACGAGAGCCCGCCGCCGCCGTTATCGGTAATGAATTCGATCAATCCCTCGTCCCTGGCTTCGAGCAGGAAATCATGCATTTTTTTCTGTGTATAAGGGTCTCCGATCTGGACATGCCCGGCCGGGGTGTGTTCGCTGTACTCCTCGGAAGAGGCGGTCACGCCGTGGATGCCGTCCTTGCCGACCCGGCCGCCGCACATGATAATCAGGTCGCCGGGGCTGGTCTTCTTTTTTTCCGAGGGCCGTCCCTTGACCTGAACCGGCATCAAGCCCACGGCCGTGACAAAAACCAGGCATTTGCCCATGTAATTCGGATGAAAAAAAACCTCTCCAAAGGGAGTGGGGACACCGCTTTTGTTTCCGCCGTCCTTGACGCCTTCAATAACGCCGTCCAGAAGCCGCCGCGGATGAAGCCGCGCGCTGAGCGGGCCGTCATAATCGCGCGGCCCGACACAATAGCCGTAAGTACCCAGGATAATTCGAGAACCCAATCCGGTACCCATTGGATCACGGTAAACGCCGACTATTCCGGTAATGGCGCCGCCGTAAGCCTCCATGTTTGACGGGCTGTTGTGGGTTTCACCGGTGATGGTGTAGTAATGATCCCGGTCAAACCGGCCCACACCGGCATTGTCCCAGAGAACCGAAGCGACCCAGGGTTTTTTCGCGGCCAATTCCCTGGTCGGCGCCTCAATATATGTCCTGAACAGGTTGTCCACCTCTATTTTTTCGCCGCTAGCCAGATCATGATAATGAAACAGGCCGTTAAAGGTATTATGGTTGCAGTGGTCGCTCCGGGCCTGGGCAATGTATTCCAGCTCAACGTCAGTCGGCAGGGACAGCCCGACCTCCTTCCGCGCTTCGAGGACATCCGGTCTCAAAAAGTACTCACGGATGGCGGGTACATCGTTCGGGTTCAGGGCCAGGCCGCGTTCGTCGCTGATCCTGAGCAGTTCCTCATCGCTCGTAATCGGGATTTCCGTAACCGTAGGTTCGCGGGCCAGGATAACCCTGGGGATGATAATGCCGATTCCTTCATCCGGATTCCATTCATCCCTGGCCATGACTTTCCAGGTTTGAATAATCTCATTGGCCAGGAGTTCCCTGGCTATAATCTCAATGTCGGATTTGGTCAAATCCGGGCCGCTGATCAGGTAAAGCTGGGAGGTGTAGATCGCTTCTTCCGCTGAAAGGCTTATCTGAAAAAAATCTTCAATAGCCTCCTGGGCTGTGGAACCGGCTGTATCCCGCACCCCGGGACGAAAGCCGACCCAGAGGGCGAAGTCAAATTCACGCGCCAGGGGCTCATAGGAGGAAATCTGCGTGACAGGATTGGTGAAGATTCTTTGGCGGGCTGTTTCAAGCTGCTCTCTGGTCAGGTTCGCATCGATGGTCAGAACCTGGACGACACGCACCTCCTGGACCGGCAGGTTAAAGTAATCCTTGGCCCGGTGCTTTAACGATTCCCCTTTGGGGTCCCTAAGGCCGGGCTTCAGGGTTATTTCCAGACGGTACGCCATGGCTCAGCTAGGAAATTTAACAGCTTGGAGACAGCTAAGTCAATCAGAAAGCGTTGCCATCCGGGGAGATTTTATCAATATCAGGACAAGGCGTCTTTTTTCTTGTTAAAAGGGTTTCCCCGGCGAAGGTCTTCTGCTAATTTAAAGGCATGAAAAGATTTTTCAAAGTCAAAACCGTTGCAGAAGTTCTATCGATTCTAGAGGGCTTCAATTCACTTGAAACGGAAGAGACGCCTCTTGCCCGGGCCGTTTCACGCGTGATCGCCGGGGATGTCATCTCCGCGGAGGATATACCCCGGTTTGACCGGTCGACCATGGACGGGTACGCTGTTCGCGCGCAGGACACTTTTGGAGCGACCGAAGCCCTGCCCGCCCTGTTCAACGTCCTGGGCGAGGTATACATGGGAGAACGCCCGGATTTTAAAATAACGGCCGGCCAGACGGCGCGCATATGGACCGGCGGCATGATGCCTCCCGGCTCTGACGCGGTGGTCATGATCGAGTATGCGCGTTTGGTGGATGAAAAGACCGTGGAGCTGGCCAGGGCGGTCGCGCCCTATGAGCACGTAATTCGACGCGGCGAAGATGTGAAGGCCGGGCAGCGGCTTCTTAGCGGAGGCCATCGCCTCAGGCCCCAGGATATCGGCCTGCTGGCGGCCCTTGGTTTTGAGAAGGTGAAGGTCGTTCGCATTCCCCGGGTGGCCATCATTTCCACCGGGGACGAGATCGTCCCCGTGAGCCAGTGTCCCGCCATCGGCCAGGTCCGGGATATCAACACTTATTCCCTGGGGGCCCAGGTTGAGGCGGCGCACGCTCAGCCCCTTTATCTCGGCTTAATCAAGGACGACCCGGACCAGATTCGCCGGGCCGTGGCTAAGGGGCTTGAGCAGGCCGATACGGTCATCCTCTCAGGCGGAAGCTCGGTCGGGGTTC
>CAZVRN010000034.1:0-13809 GCA_964629485.1 uncultured Thermodesulfobacteriota bacterium
GTTACCTGTGCCCATTAACCAACGTCCTGAATTTCGGTCTGATATGTGGAGACAGCCCTTCCTGGCGCTTCGTGAAGCCACGGATCATCTTTTCGAAGATTTCTTCAGGCATTTCGAACGGCCTGTGGGTGAATGGCCAGGTCCATATCAACTGATGACAGACATTCTCAGTACAGATTGGCCTCGTGTGGATATGTGCGAAACCGATTCAGAGATACAAATTACGGCTGAGCTGCCAGGTGTAAACAAGGACGACATTGATGTTTCGATTAGCAGCGACAGAGTTACCATTCGTGGAGAAAAAAAAGGGCGCGAAGAGCAAACAGGCCGAGATTATTACAAGCTTGAACGCTACTATGGTTCATTTCAGCGCAGTTTTATTTTACCCTGTGATGTTGAGTACGAGAAAGCAGACGCCTCTTTTAAAGATGGGGTTTTGACCATAAAGCTGCCCAAGTCGGCTGCTGCTCTTGAACGAATCAAGAAAATTCCAATCCATACCGGCTGACATATATGATATATTTTAAAAATGCTCACGAGAAGAATACATGCCAGAATTTACCAGAGAGAACTTGCTGAAAGTAAGTATGGAGAAATCAAACTATCAGCAAAGCAAAAATGTGTTTCTTCTCGTGAGCCGGCTTTTAAGGCGATAGGAAAATATCTGGAAAATCGGGGAACAAAACACCGCGCTCAGTTTATAGATTTGAACCTGTCCGCATTGGGCTGGAGTCAATTATGAGATTGAATAAAGCAGTGGAGAGAAAATGTCAGAAAACAAACAAAGGGATTCTCTGGAAGCAATAGAACAGATTAACGCAGCCATGATTATCCATGCGCGGGAAATCGCCAAGGAGATAGATGCCACCGCCGTACTGGCCTATGTGGACCTGATCAAATCTGAAAAAAACTTGAAAGCTTTAATCAAAGAAAGGCGCTGTATACTGGCTGCAAGAAGCCGGGAGGTGATAGAAAAATTCGAAAGAATGGAGGGGAGCGAGAATCGAGTCATTCGTGTTCCTTATATGGATCTAACCAGGCTCAGCCAGATTAAAGTGGCCGCCATGCTGGCTTTATCCCGCGGCCTTATCCAATCCGGAGATCTCTTGGTTTGCCTTTCCGGCTCGCCGAGTTACGGCATCCTGGACAACCTCATGGTCATGGATGTGGGACGTGAATTTGAAGTTTTTTCATCCAAGGGCCTGGATATCACCGATCAGATCGGAGTTCCTCATATATTTGACCGACTGCTTACCATCGCCATGGAACTTTCTGAAGAAGGGAAAGAAGGGAAACCCATTGGCACTATCTTTGTCCTGGGGGACGAGGAGAAGGTCATGGAATTGTCATCCCAGATGATTATTAATCCTTTTAGCGGCGTCCCGGAAGAAGAAAGAAACATCCTTAACCCTGAACTCAAGGAGACTATTCGCGAATTTGCCACCATTGACGGGGCTTTTGTGATTAGAGAAGATGGTGTGATCCTTGCCGCGGGCCGGCATCTCAAATCCTCGGCAGAGGATTCAGAACTCCCCCAGGGCTTGGGGGCGAGACATCGCGCGGCCCTCGGTATCACCGCGTTGACAAATGCCCTGGCTGTCTCTATATCAGAATCCAATGGAGACGTGCGGGTATTCAGCCGTGGAAAGATCTTCATGGAGATTGAAAAAAGGCGGAAAGACCTGACCCTGGATTAAAAAGTATCCTGAATCAGACTTGAATTGACAGTATCTTTTCTCATTGCTTCAAAAAGAGGAGCCGAAGTAAAAATCACCAATTTCACCCGCGCTCGCCGGTTAACCGTAAAATCAGGGGAAACGGAAGACAAGAATCTACCGTTTCCCCTGATTTGTTAGCGCATGGCCCCGACAATTTTATTATCAGGGTTGCAAAGCAACAGGAGGCCAATTCCCTCAGTTGGGAAAGTTACTCCCGGTTGCGGCATAATTTTGATCGATTACCGGAAAAATTTTCTTTTAATTGAAGAACTAGGTTTGAAAGAATGATCCGGCTGTTCCTCTTGTCCTTCGCCGCATTTTTTCGCTTTATTTCCTTTGCAATTAGAAAGTGACTTTTTTAATGGTATCGGCTAACATAAGGCAAAAATGATTTTGTCGCGAATAGGGCCGGAGTTATAAGGAAACAGGCTGCCCGGATCTCGTGACGGACCGTGCGCAGGCTGTCGCAATCCGGCCGAAAAGTGAGAAAGGAATTATTATGAGTTGGGATCAAGAAATTGATGAGCTGCGCCAGCGCACCGCTTTGGTTCACCGAATGGGCGGCAAGGAGAAGGTAGCGCGCCAGCATGAGTTCGGTAAACTCACGGTGCGTGAACGGGTTGATGCCATTACGGATAAAAATTCATTTCACGAAATAGGCGCTCTGGCCGGCCGCGCAGAGTATGACGAAAACGGGGTACTGAAAGAATTCACGCCGTCTAATTTCATTTTTGGGACGGCCAATATAGATGGCCGGCCCGTTGTGGTCTCCGGTGACGATTTCACGGTACGCGGCGGGTCTGCCGATGCTTCAATCCCGGCCAAGCGCGTTCGCGCGGAAGGCCTGGCCTATGAATTGAAACTGCCTCATATAAGACTCGTGGACGGGATGGGCGGCGGCGGTTCGGTAAAGACAATCGAGATGTCCGGCCGAACATACATCCCGGAGCTTAGAAGCTGGGAAATAATAGTCAGGCATCTCGCGGTAGCGCCGTCCGTTTCTCTGGCCCTGGGTTCAGTCGCGGGTATCGGCGCGGCCCGGGTTACCACCAGCCATTATAGCATTATTGTAAGAGATACGGCCCAGATGATGATTGCCGGTCCGGCTTTGGTCGATTGGGCCAGTCTCGGGCAGGTAACTAAGGAAGAGTTGGGCCACGCTCGGATTCACACCCGCAGTGGCGCTATCGACGATGAAGTGAAAACCGAGGCTGAAGCGTTCGAACGGGTGCGCCGGTTTCTTTCCTATCTTCCCAGCAATGTTGATGAGCTGCCGCCCATTGTCGAATCCGGAGACAGCCCGGAGCGGCGGGAAGAGAAGCTGCTGGAAATCGTTCCCAAAAATCCGCGCAAGGTTTATAAAATGCGCTCGATCATCGAGTCGGTCGTTGACATGGGTTCTTTTTTTGAAATCGGCCGGAAATGGGGGCAGTCAATGATCTGCGGGTTTGCGCGGCTGGACGGTATTCCTGTGGCCATATTCGCCGAGAACCCGTTATTTTACGGCGGTGCCTGGACCGCGGATTCGTGCCAGAAACTGGCCCGCTTTATCGATTTGGCATCTACGTTCCATTTGCCTCTGATACACCTGGAAGACTGCCCCGGTTTTCTGATCGGCAAGGAAGCCGAAAAAACCGGGACCATCCGCTATGGCTCCACCGCCCTGGCCGCTTTAGTGCAATCAACCGCTCCCTTTTGTTGTATAGTCATCCGCAAAGCGTTTGGCGTGGCCGGGGGCGCCAACCACAAAGCTGGCAGCTATCATTTTCGCTATGCCTGGCCGTCCGGTGACTGGGGTTCCCTGCCCATTGAAGGCGGCATCGAAGTGGCCTACAAGGCCGAACTGGCTGAGGCCGAAGATTATGACGCCCACCTCGCGGAGATTAGAGAACGGCTCAACAGGGTGCGTTCGCCTTTTCGTTCTGCGGAGTTCTTCGAGGTCGAAGAAATTATCGATCCGCGGGATACGCGTCCAGTGCTCTGCCGCTGGGTTCACCTGGCCCGCAAGGCGACCCGGCCGGGCTGTTATTCCTTTACTTTCCGGCCCTAGGGAACAGACAATGACATTATAATAACCAGAGTGAAAGGCATTGATTATGAATTTTGATTTAAACAATGACCAAAAAGCTATCCTGGAAACGGCTCGCCGGTTTGCCCAAAAAGAAATTCTGCCGCGTATAAAAGAAGAGGAATTCAAGCGGGATTTAGTCGAGAAAATGGGGGAGTTGGGTTTTTTTGGATGCGCGTTCCCTCCCAGGTTCGGAGGTACGAACATAGGCTTTTTAGCCCATTCTATTGTTTGCGAAGAGATTTCCCGGGCCGATTCCGGACTGCGGTCGCTCTTTAATCTTCAGGCCATGACTGTGCCTTACACGATCATGGAGTGGGGACAAGAAGCAACCAGGGAAAAGTATGTGAAGGACCTGGTCCTCGGCCGGAAAATCGGCTGCACCTGTTTTTCCGAACCGAACGCGGGTTCTGATATCGCCTCTATTGAGACGCGCATTAAGGATGAGGGAGATTATTTTCTTTTAAACGGCAACAAGACGTGGATTTCCAATGGCAATCTGGCTGAAACGGCTGTGGTTTACGCCACCTTCGACCGGAAGCTGAAACATAAGGGTTTGTGCGCCGTGGTGGTTGAAACAGATCAACCGGGCTGGCAGGCGCGGGAAACTCCTAAACTGGGGGATAAATCATCACCCATTGCCGAGATTTTTTTAGATAACGTCAAGGCGCCCAAGGAAAACCTGTTAGGAGAATGGGGCGAGGGATTCAAGGTCGCCATGACTGCGCTTGACCGGGGCCGAATCAGTGTAAGCAGCGGGGCCGTGGGTTTGGCTCAGGCTTGCCTCGACGCTTCCGTGGAATATGCCAACAACCGAATTCAGTTCGGCCGGCCTATCAGCGAGTACCAGCTTATAAAAGCCACCATCGCGGAAATGGTTTCCCTGATCGAGGCCTCCCGGTTTCTGGTTCGGCGGGGAGCCTGGCTCAATGACCAGGACCGGCCCTTTACGCGTGAGATCGCCATAGCCAAGTATTTCGCCGGCGAGACCGCGGCCAAGGTTTCGGGTATGGCCATGGAGGTTCACGGCGGCATGGGCTACTCCCTGGAACTGCCTGTTGAGAAATATTTTCGGGACGCCAAGCTCTATCAGGTCGGTGAGGGGACGGCCAATATCATGCGTCTTTTGATCGGCGACGATGCCCTGGGCCTGAAAAAAGCAAATCGGCCCAGGATACACGTGCCCAGTGATTTCAAAGACCTGGAATAAAGAAACGTCTGTAAGTGAGATACCGGTCCGGTCAGGCGTTTATCTACCGGCGCATCGTCTCCAAAATAACGCTCAAACGCCTGCCTTACCTAATCATCTTTCAGGGAGGTTAAGATGATTGATTTGAAAAAAATACCCGTGGCCAAAGAAGTCCTGGACAGATATGAGGTCGATCACCTTTTTCATTCATGGTCTTTTCAGCCGAGTCAATCTCCGAAAAGAGTTGTTTCCGCCCAGGGCGTGAGATTCAAAGATGAAGAAGGTAAAGAATATCTTGATTTCCGCTCCTGTTTTGTCAGTCACAATATCGGACATCAGGACCAGAGGGTGGTGGACGCAATCATCGAACAGGCCCGCGCCCTTTGCTCATTTGCCCCGGTTTTTTCGACCAAACCTCGGGCGCGCCTGGCCAAAATGCTGGCTGAAATCACTCCCGGAGACCTTTCACGAACCTTTCTCACCCTGGGAGGCACTGAGGCTAACGAGGCCGCCATTAAAATTTGCCACCAGTTCACCGGACGCCGAAAGATAATATCCAGGTACCCGGCCTACCATGGCGCTACCGCAGCCTCCATGACGGTTTCCGCCGGGGACCCGAGAAACTGGGCCCAGGTTCTAGGAGGCCTGGAGCGGGTCAGCGTGCCTTCGCCCTACTGCTACCGGTGCATGTTCGGGCAGAAATATCCCGAGTGTGATCTCAGGTGCGTCACGTACATCGATGAGGTCATTGCCTTCGAGGGCGGAAGTGAACAGGTGGCAGGTATTATCTTTGAACCGGTTACCGGTTCGAACGGGGTCATTGTTCCGCCTGATGAGTATTTTCCAAGGCTGCGGGAAATTTGCGACCGCTGGGGTGTTCTTATGATCGCGGATGAGGTCATGAGTGGTTTCGGGCGCACCGGGAAATGGTTCGCCATAGATCACTGGGGAGTTGTTCCCGATATTTTAACCATGGCCAAGGGCATTACCTGCGGGTATGTGCCTCTGGGAGCCGCTATTGCACGGAAACATATCGGGAATCGCTTTAAGGAACAGTTTTTCAGCCACGGCGCCACTTATGCGGGCCATGCGCTGGCCTGCGCCGCGGCCGCAAAGGTCCTGGAAATTTACCAGGAGGACGAGCTGATTGAGAACTCCGCCAAGCTGGGGAAATATCTTTTGGCCGCGGCCGAGGGTTTGAAAGAAAAGCATCCCTGCATCGGGGACGTGCGCGGGATTGGATTGTTCGTGGGGCTGGAGCTGGTCAAGAATCGCAGGACACGCGAACCCCTGATGCCTCTGGAAGCGAAAATTTTAGCGGGAGAAAATCCAAAGCTCAAGGTTTCAAAGCGCCTGCTTGAACTCGGTATGATCGCCATGGCCGCAAACCCGTCCAACGTCATAGCCTTGGCGCCGCCGCTCATTATTACCAGGGATGAGATAGACGAGGGGATTTCCCTGTTGGACAAGGCCCTTGAGGAAGCGGACGCCTTTGTGGAGGAATAGCCGGTTTGAAGAAGATATGGTTTTGTTTTTATCACCGGTCGGCCGCAGGCTTTCCGGGCACAAGAATCTTAAAAGTATTAAGGGATCGGCAGCCTTGGAGCTGGCATTCTTTTATCGGTAATTGTGGGTTTGTGAGGATTTCCCAAGCTGAGTATTGGCAAAAAGTTGAGTTTCGGAAAGATCAGCAAAAAATAAAGTTAGGCTAGACAATCATCGTAGGAGGAGAGTGAAACTTATGCGATTCATTGACTTGTCCACGACTATTGCGCCTGGGCCTGATCTTGAGATTACCTACCAGGATCACGCGGCAGGGGCAAAAGCAATTGAGTCTTTTTTCAAGATTCCCTCAGATCTGCTCCGTCAGGAAGAGGGATGGGCGGTTGAAGAGTTCACCCGCTTCAGCACGCATGGCAGCACCCATATTGACGCGCCCTGGCATTACAACAGCCGCATCAAAGGGCAGCCCGCCCAGACCGTGGATGAACTGCCTCTGGAGTGGTTTTTCAGTGACGGCGTGGTGCTGGAGATGAGGCACAAAGCCGAGGGTGATCCGGTTACGGTCGAAGAAGTTAAGCAGGAGCTGAGCCGAATCAATTACACACTTAAACCATTGGATATCGTCATGGTGCGCACCGGGCGGGACAAGTTTTACGGCCAGCCTGATTACATGTTCAAGGGATGCGGTGTCACCGCGGAGGCCACCCGCTGGATGTATGACCAGGGGGTTCGGGTCATGGGGATTGATTCCTGGGGCTGGGACCGTCCTTTGAACCTTCAGGCCGAAGAAGCGCTCAGTAAAAAGGAAAAAGGCGTCTTCTGGGCTGCGCATCAGGCGGACGTACCTTACTCTCAGATCGAGCGGCTGGTAAACCTTGACCCGCTACCTCCTTTCGGATTCAAGGTGGCCTGTTTCCCTTTGAAGATTAAAGGAGGCAGCGCAGCCCCGGCGCGGGTCGTGGCTGTTTTGCCGGATTAAAGTCTTTAACCGCCGTAAGTGCAAAAGCGGTCCCAGTTCATGAGGCTGGCCGCACCGGCGATGGTGGTGCCATAAAAGGGCCTGTTTTTCGTTCAGGAAGTAATCTATGGCGCCATTGAGCAGAGTCGTTCCGGTGACGAGCAGGACATCTCTGCCCAGTTGATGGCGTCATCCGTGGCTTGAGGCCCTTCGATCAAAATCCCGGGCGCTGGGTGAACATGTAATAAGAATTTTGCGTGTAAACCGCGGCCAGGGGGTTGTGGCCGGTAACCCGATCCTTGACCGCGAGTACGGTGTTATAAGCCTTGGCATACCTTAAAAAGAGCGAATCATGGCCGACGCAAAGCCCCAATAACACGTTCAGGTCCGTGCCGACATGATTCAAAATCTTGGCCTGAAGGATGGGGTTGCAGGCCGATTCGTCCGTGCCGATAAATATTTTTTCCTCGTCCTTGACGCCTAAGTCCTCCTTCAGCTTCCGGCCAACCTTACAGATGACGCTCACTACCTTAAACCCCTGCCTGGTAAAAATATTGTCCACAAGCCGCGCTTCCTGCGCCAGCCCGACACAGAAGGCCAGGCCCAGCTTTTTGGCTTTGATTTTATCGGCGAACTCGCATATCTCCTGGATCCTCGGCTTGGAGGCATGCAGCAGATATGGTTTTTTGTCGCGTCCCTGGTAACACTCACCCTCCTGTATCGAAGCGAGCCGCGCGAATTCCCGTATCTGGGGATCATTGTATTCCCGGTTTGTTTCCTCGGCCAATTCCTCAAGGAGCTTGGTTGGGCAATTATCCGGGCCTTTGCCTGATTCCGTGTAACAGGCCCTCTTGTTCACGGCCACGCCGCAGATTGAGCATCTCGGGTCCAAGTTCTCACTCATGAAAAACACTCCTCTCTAATTCTTGATTTATCCCTATGCGTTTTTAAACCTTGAAAACCTTTTTAAACAGCTTGTCGGCCTGGGCATTCCCCTGATTTTGAAGCCGCTTGAACATATCCAGGAATTCCCGCGCCTCTTTGGTCAGCCGCGCACCTTTGTTTTTCCCCCCGCCCGGAAAGGTTTCAAGCAGCTTGATTCCCAGACGCTCCTCAGCAGTCTTGATCTTGCCCCAGACAGCCCGGTAGGACATCTTCAAGTCCGTGGCCGCGGCCCGGATCGAACCCAGTTCATCTATTTTTTCCAGGATAATTCGCCGGCCCTGACCAAAGACCGGTCTGCCAAATTCATCTTCAATCCAGAATTTGCTTTTTATTTGGAGGGCCATAAAAAATCACCCTTATCATTAAATCACCCGGGTTCAGGCCACATGAATGAAGGCTTTGTCGGTGAGGGTTTAATACAAGGCATAAAACCGCTTTTAGGATCACCAAAAACATGCTACTATGCATGCGTTAAAAAGTAAACGTAAAAAAAGTGAAGAAAATATACCCTTGACCGATCTATTTATTCAATTAATTCAACCCTTAATTTCAGAGGGTTTTATCTCGTTAAAGAGTAAGCAAGGAGGATTTCATGGATTTTAAATTATCCGAAGATTTAGAGATGCTCAGAGAGATGACCAGGGATTTCGCGCAAAAAGAGATCGCTCCTAATGCGGATCAATGGGACGAAGAGCACTATTTCCCTTATGAGGAAGTCGTCAAGAAGATGGGTGAACTGGGGATGTTCGGCACGGTGATCCCCGAGGAATACGGTGGCAACAACATGGGCTGGCTGGCCGCATGCATCATCACCGAGGAGATCGCCAGGGCTTCCGGCTCACTGCGGGTCCAGATAAATCTGCTTGGCCTGGGATGCGCTTTTACAATTTTTCGCTACGGTACGGATGAAGCCAAAGAAAAATATATTCGAAAGCTGGTTTCAGCCGATTACCTGGGCAGCTTCGCCATTACCGAGCCTAACGCCGGTTCGGATGTGATGGGTATTAAATCCACTGCTGAGGACAAGGGTGACCATTGGCTCCTCAATGGTTCCAAAACCTGGATTTCAAACGCCCAAATAGCCGATGTCCTCATTTATTACGCCTATACCGATCGGTCCAGGGGCGGCAAGGGTCTTTCCGCTTTTATCATCGAGCCCAAGAATTTTAACGGCGTCACGACGTCAGAGTTGGATAAGCTGGGTGTGCGTTCGTCCCCGACGGGCGAGATCATTCTGGAAGACACCATGGTGCCCAGGGAAAATATATTGGGAAATCCCGGTGACGGGGCCAAGGTTGTTTTCAGTTCTCTGAACCAGACCCGTCTCTCAGCCGCGGCCGGCGCCGTGGGCGTGGCCCAGGCCTGCCTTGACGCGGTTACCCAGTACGCAAACGAACGGGAGCAGTTTGGTCAGGCTATCGGCCGGTTTCAGATGAACCAGGACCTTATCGCCCAGATGTGCGTTGAGATCGAAGCGGCCCGGTTGCTGGTTTACAAGGCTGCCTGGCAAAAAGACCAGGGTAATCTGGGCAACACCCTTGAAGTGGCGCACGCAAAGTACATGGCCGGGGAAGTGATCACCAAGGCCTCGACCTATGCCATGCGAATCCTGGGGGCCTATGGTTATTCAACTGAATATCCGGTAGCGAGGTATTATCGCGACACGCCGAGTTACTATATCGTTGAGGGTTCCCTCAATATCTGCAAGATGATTATAGCCCTGGACCAACTGGGATATCGTAAAGCCAACCGTTAAGCTTTAATCAAGGATTCATATTAATAAGGAGTTTCAGATGTGGCCCTATTGGAAAAGGATGAATGATCTGGGTAAGCCTCTTAAAGAGTCCGTTTTTAAGAGGATGGAAGAAAATCGAAAACAGATCGCCGAAGTGGAAAAAGAGGTGGCCGGGGAGGTGGAGAAGGTCAAGAACGCCGGCCTGCCCGCTGAGGTTATTCATAAGCGCGGTCAGATGACGGTCTGGGACCGGCTGGAGTACCTGGTAGACCCGGGAACCTGGACACCCCTTCATACCATTTATAACCCTAACGATAATGAAGAAGGCACCACCGGTGTGATCGACGGCCTGGCCAAGATCAGCGGAAAATGGTCCGTGGTCATCGGGTTTGACAACAAGGTCATGGCCGGGGCCTGGCTGCCCGGGCAGGCGGATAATATTCTCCGTGTGACCGATATGGCCAAGCGGCTGCACCTGCCTCTGACCTGGATTGTAAACTGCAGCGGAGTCAAATTGACCATGCAGGAGGAAGTTTACCCCAACCGCCGCGGCGGTGGCACCCCCTTCTACCGGCACGCCGAACTGGAAAAACTGGGTATCCCGGTCCTGGCCGGCATTTATGGCACCAACCCCGCCGGCGGAGGGTACCAAGGCATCAGCCCAACCATCCTCATCGCTCATAAAAACACGAATATCGCCGTGGGCGGCGGCGGAATCGTCGGCGGCATGAGTCCCAAAGGTCACTTTGACCTGGAAGGAGCGGAACAGCTTATCGAGGCCACCCGGCGTTTTAAACAGGAACCGCCCGGTACGGTCAAAATTCACTACAACGAGACCGGCTTTTTTCGCGAGGTCTGGGAGGATGAAAAGGGCGTCCTGGATTCCCTGAAAAGCTGGATGGCGGACATGCCGGCTTACAATCCCAGATTCTTTCGGGTTGATGAACCGGCGGAGCCCAAATATCCGATCGAAGATATCAAATCCATTATTCCTTTTAACCAGAAGGCGGTTTATGACTTTGATAATTTCCTCGCCAGGCTGGTGGACAAGAGTGAACACATGGAATTCAGGCCGGATTACGGGCCCGAGGTCTATACCGGTATCGTGAAGGTGGACGGGTTTCCCGTTGGAGTCATTGGAAACCGCCAGGGTCTTCTGCCTAAAGGCTATCCTGAATATGCTGAAGGGGCTTATTCAGGCATAGGCGGAAAGCTCTACCGCCAGGGCTTGATAAAGCTCAATGAGTTCGTTACCCAGTGCGGCAGAGACCGGCTGCCCATTATTTGGTTCCAGGACACATCCGGAATAGATGTCGGTGATATTGCCGAGAAAGCCGAACTGCTGGGACTAGGCCAGTCGCTGATCTATTCCATCGAGCAGACCGACGTGCCCATGATGCTGATCGTTCTGAGAAAAGGCACCGCTGCGGCGCACTATATCATGGGCGGCCCCAACGCCAACAATAATAACGTATTCAGCCTGGGAACACCGACCACCGAGATTTACGTCATGCATGGGGAAACAGCGGCCGCGGCTTCATTCTCACGGCGCCTGGTCAAAGAAAAAGAAGCTGACAGACCCCTGGAGCCCATTATAGACAAGATGAATAAACTGGCCAGCGATTACCATGAAAAATCCCGGCCCGTTTACTGCGCCAAAAGGGGTTTTGTGGACGAGGTTATTCCGTTCAATGAATTAAGAAAATACATGGTCGCTTTTACAGGTTCTGTGTACCAGAATCCTATCAGTTTCTGTCCGCTTCATCACATGATGCTCCCGCGCTTGATCAGGGGCTAAGGCCAGCCAGGGAGAAACCTGCAAAAAACGAAAACTTCTCCTCGTCTGAATTGAATAATCCCCGCCCTCTCTAACGAGAGGCCGGGGATTATTTTTGTTTAATGCCGGCTGTTACTTGGGTAGGACCTCTGGAGGTTTCTTGGTATTACCGGTTGCGTTCGGGAAATCAATGGCCCTGTATGCCTTCTTGTTGTGCTTGATCAGCTCGCGAGCCTCCTTCATGAAGTAGTTGTACCTTTTCTTTGTTTCGTAGAAGCCATGCCACCAGGCATAATCAGGCGCCATCATGGCCGCGCCCATGCGGGCCCTGCGGCCCTCATGATGCCATAGTTCGTAATATTCGACTTCCAGCTCTTCATCAAAGAACTTCGTTTTATCAAGGAGTCCCTGGTTATAAAGTCTGCCCAGCATGGCCTTAGCCGGTTTGAAATAGACGTCATTGTATTCGGCGATGACCTTATCCAGCTTGATATAATGATCGTCAACCCAGACCTGGCTGTGACACTGCTCGCAGACCGCTTTCATTTTATCGCGCTCGACCTGCCAGTTGGTTTTTGCGGGGAAGGGTTTGAAATCTTCCGGGCGGACGGTCAAAGGCGCTTGAATCTCCCAGGACAGCCTTTCAGTCACGTCGTGAGAAGTCATTACCTCGCCCGCGCCCGAAATATGGCAGGCCGCACAGGTCGGGGCCCGGTAGTCGATACCGGGCGTCCAGGTTCCGGGAGCCGCATTCCAATTGTATGTGTCGCCAAAGGCGGTGTAAATATCGCCATGTTTGGATTCCATATAGATTTCGATCTGGGGGTGGTCCGGCCCCAGGTGACACTGACCGCAGGCTTCGGGTTTTCTGGCTTCCATGATGGAGAATCGATGCCTGGTGTGACAACTGGTGCAGCTTCCCTTGCTTCCGTCCATATTTATGCGGCCCACGCCCACATTGGGCCATGTGTCGGCGGTCAGTTTTTTGTCCTTGATTTTGACAATAGTGCCATGGCAGGTAAAGCAGCCGGATATCCTTTCAAAATCACTGTTCATGCCATCATTGAGCCAGGGGTCTATTTTCCATATTATTTCCAAGGTGTTGGCGTGTTTGCTTCGGGCGTACTGCAAAGCCTCATCCGGGTGGCAGCGGGAACAATCCTTCGGTGTGACAACGGCCGAGATTGGAATCTTGTACTCCCGTTGGCCGAATTTAGTGTCAGAACGTTGGTATTGTTTATAATGATTCTGGCTTACATCAGGATCACTGGCTTCGGCCTGGTGGCAATCAAGACAGGTTATGTTGGCGCTTGCGTGCCGGCTGTTGGCCCAGTCGGCAAATAAACCCGGATTCTCCTTTTTGTGACAGGAGATGCAACCCAGGGCCTCCTTGGGCATGGACCGCTCGATCCTGAACTGCTTTATCCTGGGTATATTTTGCCCAACCTGTCCACCAAAAGCCGTGCTCCAGCAAAACAACAGGATAATCAATCCTGTTGCAGTAATGGATAAGACTTTTTTCATGGTTAAAAACCCCCTCGTCTTTTTTCAATACCTAAAGATTCTGGTGTCAGCCTGTAAACCTTCAGTTACATCAGCACCCCTTTATACATGGATTGATATTGCTTATAACGATAAACCGGCTCGGCGTTGTGAACTAAATTCCTGTGGCAGTCAAGACACCTTTTTTCGTAACCCGGCCTGGGGTACAGAACTGTTCGGTGAGCCAGCATGGCGCCCCGCTTTTCCGGAATATGGAGCAGGTTACGATGACACTTTTGGCAGACATCATTATTCATGGTCGCGTAAATGACCTGACGTCTCTCTTCATGATCATAGCGGTTCGATAATAAATGAACGATAATGTCTTTAGCGCCGTGTAAAGTCTTGGCGTAAAAAAAGTCCAGGGTATCGTA
>CAZVRN010000035.1:0-13791 GCA_964629485.1 uncultured Thermodesulfobacteriota bacterium
GCCGAGGTGGTCTTCGTCGCCGAGGATATCGGTGAGGATAACGACCTGGTCGCCTTCAACAACAAGCCCCATGGCCACGCCGGCCACCGGTTCCTTGATGGGCACACCAGCATCCATCAGGGCCATGGTCCCGGCGCAAACCGTGGCCATGGAAGAGGAACCGTTAGACTCCAGTATTTCCGATACCACACGGATAGTATAGGGAAAATCCTCCTGACTCGGCAGGACCGTTTTTATAGAGCGCTCCGCCAGGGCTCCATGCCCCACGTCCCGCCGTTTGGGAGGCCCCAGGCGCCGGGCTTCACCCACGCAATACGGCGGAAAGTTGTAGTGCAGCATGAATGATTTCGAGGTCTCGCCGATCAGGGCGTCCAGGCGCTGGTCGTCGTGGCTGGTCCCCAGGGTGGCGATGCCCAGAGCCTGAGTTTCCCCCCGGGTGAATAAGGCCGAACCGTGCGCCCGGGGCAGGACTCCAACCCTGCATTCAATCGGGCGTATCTCTTTTAAACCCCTTCCATCCAAACGTTTCTGCTCGCGGAGGATTAAATCCCGAAGAATCTCCCGCTCCATCTCTTCGAAAGGCAAGCTGATTTTCTCGCCAGCCTCCGGGTATTCTTCGGCTAATTCCTGAACAGCCTTTTCAATGAGCAGTTGAATCTTTTCATGCCTCTCCTGTTTGGCCGGGGTCAGCAAAGCCTTTTTGGCCTCATCCCGATAGCGTTCCTTAACAAGGTTTATAAATTCTTCATCCCGCTCAACAGGCATGGGTTCCCGCTTGGGTTTCCCGACCGCGGCCCTCAATTCTTCCTGCATCTCCAAAATGGGTTGCATCTCTTTATGGGCCAGGAAAATGGCCTCCAGCAGGACGTCCTCTTTAATTTCAGCGGCCTCGCCTTCAACCATGACCACGGCATCCCGGGTGCCCGCAACTATGATATTCAAGCTTGAATTTTCGATCTGAGACTGAACCGGGTTAAGGATCAGTTCACCATCAACCCGGACGACTTTCATCCCGGCAATGGGACCCTGAAAAGGAATATCCGAAACTTCAAGAGCTGCGGACGCGCCGATCATAGCCAGCATGTCCGCGTCATAATCCTCGTCCACGGAAAGAACCGTGGCGATGATCTGGGTTTCGTAATTCCAGCCGTCAGGGAAAAGGGGCCGGCAAGGCCGGTCGATCAAGCGCGAGATTAAGGTTTCTTTTTCCGACGGCCGGCCGACCTCCCGGCGAAAAAAGTTTCCCGGGATGCGGCCCACGGAATAATAACGTTCCTGGTAGTCAACGGTCAGCGGAACGAAGTCAATGCCGGTCCTCTGTTCATGCGTTGCGACCGCTGTCACCAGAACCATGGTGTCTCCGCAACGAACCATGGCCGCGCCGCTGGCTTGCCTGGCCAGGTGATTGACTTCAATGGAAAGGGTTGATGCTCCATATGGTCTTTCAACTTTCATTTTTCTTCACCGAATCTTTCTTGGAGAAAGAATGCTTAAAATACGGGAAATTTTTAATTTTACTTTCGTATTCCCAATTTGGAAATTACTTCCCGGTATCTGTTCACATCCTTTCGCATGAGATAATTAAGTAATCTTCTTCGCTGCCCTACCAATTTCAGGAGTCCTCGCCGGGAATGGTGATCCTTCTTGTGCACCTTGAAATGCTCTGTGAGATAGGTTATTCGTTCTGTGAGCAAGGCAATCTGCACCTCGGGAGACCCGGTATCGGTTTCATGGACCTTAAATTCCTGAATCAATTCCTTTTTTCTTGCTTGAGTTAACATGACCTTGGGAAAGTCCTCCTTATATAAAATCATAAAAATTCATCATCTGGCAATACTCACAAACTCCCCAGCACCCTGAGAGGCGTCAGGCTCCCAGGCTTGTTTTTGTCTGAGGTCCCGGGATTATATTCATACACGGCCAGAAGCCCGGTTTCCGGGGAGAGGACGCGCACCGGACCCGGCCGCGGGCTGAAGCTTTTTAAACGATTCAGGGGGAGCGGCTGACCATTTTTGACCAGTTGAACCAAAACTCCGGGAACCCGGACTGAAGGCATGAAAGAGAGGGCCTCAGCCTCCGGAATAATCCTGTCCGCGAGCCGACCTTCCCGGGCCAGGGCTTCAGCTTTTTCGAGAGACAATGCCTCTTTCAGGGTAAAAGAGGCGTTTGTGAGGCGCCTTAAACTTTCCAGACAGGCGCCGGTCCCAAGCCTCCGGCCCCAGTCGGCCACCAGGGAACGGATGTAGGTCCCCTTGGAGACCCTGGTCAAAAAAGATATCCTGGGTAAATCTATACCGGTCACGACCAGCTCATGAATAAAAACTTCCCGAACCCTGACCGGAACCTTCTCCCCCCGGCGGGCCAGTTTGTAAGCCGGCTGTCCATTAAATTTCAGGGCCGCGTAACGCGGAGGCACCTGCTGAATGGGGCCGACAAACTCGGCGGCCAGGCGAATAATCTCCTCGTGACTCAAATCGTAGTTTGTTTTTTTGCACGTAACCCGGCCGGTAATATCATCCGTGTCCGTGCACAGTCCTAAAATCATGGTCCCGGCATACCCCTTTTCCCCGGCCTGCAGAAAAGGAACCAACTTGGTGGCCTGGTTGATGCAGAGGAGCAGAAGACCGGTGGCCATAGGGTCCAGCGTGCCGGTATGTCCTATCCTTCTTGCGCCCAGGGCCTTTCTGATTCGCCGAACCACGTCAAACGAAGTCATACCGGCAGGCTTATCAATGGCGAGCACACCGGAGATATGGTTTTCAGGGCGTTTGGACTTCATACTTGCCTCTGCCCTCCTTCCGGCGGCAGAAACGAGGAAACCGCTGCCAGAACTCTGTTTTTTACTTCATCCACGCTGCCTGCCAGGGAAAAACCGGCCGCGTTATGATGCCCGCCGCCGCCGAAAGTTTTCGCCAGTGCGGCCGCGTTGACCATGCCCCTGGAACGAAGACTGACATGGCAGAGATAATGGCTGTTTCCCGTAATCAAGAGGGCAAGCTCCACGCCTTTAACCGAGCGGGGATAGCCGATAAAATCTTCTGAATCCACCTCTGATATTCCGGCAGAGGCCAACATATCCGGGCTAATTGTTAAAACTCCCACCCGGCCTTCATAATAGTATTCCATGTTCGCCAGGACACGGCTCAAAAGACGCAGGCGTTCGGGAGGCACACTAAATTTGAGACGGCGGTAAATATCCCACGGCTTAGCGCCCAGCCGGACCAGCTCACTTGCAATCTCTAAACTTGAAGCCGTTGTGTTGTCGTAATTAAATGACCCGGTATCGGTGCTGATAGCCACATAAAGGCATGTCGCCATGGAGGGGGTCATATTCACGTCCATGGCGGCCAAAAGACGATAAACCAACTCGCCCGCGGCCGAAATGGAGGAATCAATTATGCTAACCGTGGCCGGAGCCGGTTCTCCAGGTTCATGATGGTCAAGGATTCCCAGAACCGAAATCATGTCCGCTTCAGCGGCACGGATGCCGGCCCGCTCCAAAGAATGGCAGTCTATAAGAATTACAGCCTCATAATCGTCCGCAAAGACGAGACTGTCGGTCACCTCGGCTACACCCGGCAGAAAAGCATAAAGAGAGGGCGCCCCTGTCTTATTGAAAAGCCGAACTGTCTTACCTAAAGATTTAAGACCCTCCCCCAGGGCAATCATGGACCCCAGGGCATCCCCGTCAGGATTCACGTGGCTCAGTAACAGAATGTTGTTCCTTTCTTTCAAATAATCGGCCAGCAGTTCAATATCAGCCTGGTTCTTATCGGCTTCAATCTTCATCTTGCAGTAATTGGTCTTTCTCGTGAAGGCGTCTGAAGACCTCGTCCATGTGCTGACCGTACTCCAGCGAATCATCAAACAGAAAGATAATCTCAGGCACGAATTTCAGGCCGGCTTTCCGGCCCACTTCCCGGCGAAAAAAACCAGCCGATCTTTCCAGGGTCAGCTTGACCATCTCCCGGCTTACATCCTGGCCGAAAAGGCTGTAAAAAACCTTGGCTCTTCTCAAATCCGGGCTGAGAGCAACCCTGGTGATCGTGACGGACCGCAGGCGCGGGTCCTTGGCCTTGGAAAGAAGGAGGAAAGAAATCTCCTCCATAATCAATTCCTGAACCCTGGCCACTCTTCTCGTGCTCATTTTTATTTATCTTCCCGGTGCGAGTACGGGGTCTCAAAAAATATTGATGATCTCCGTCTGTGTTTCGATGATATCTCCGTCTGCATTACGTTCCGTGAAATCAATAATCTTGTCCATGGAGGAATTAACAAAGCGCCGGTCGTTCCCGACGAGTGTCAAGCCCAAGACAGCCTTCTGCCAGAGATCGTTATCATCGACCTCGGCGGCGGCAAGATTGAATTTAGACCTTAGCCGCCCCAGGAGACTCTTGACCACTTTGCGTTTTCCCTTGAGCGAATCGTTTCCCGGGATAATCATAGCGATCCTGATAATGCCGACAACCATTTCCCTTTAAAAACGCGGCTCCTATAAAGTACCGGCCACTTCTTCAATTATATAGGCTTCAATTATATCACCGGCCTTAATGTCATTGAAATTTTCCAAACCGATTCCACATTCATAGCCGCTCGGGACCTCCCGGGCGTCATCCTTGTACCTCTTGAGAGAGGCCAGTTTGCCGTCAAAAAGGACGACGCCGTCCCGGAGCAACCGCACTTTTGCGTTACGCGTGATCTTACCGCTGGTTACCGTGGACCCGGCAATGGTTCCGACCTTGGCCACGTGAAAAATTTGTTTCACCTCGGCCGTACCGACCGTTTCTTCAACGTAAGTCGGCTCCAACAAGCCGATCATGGCCTCTCTGACTTCCTCGGTCAGCTTATAAATCACGTCATAGTAACGTATTTCGACGTTTTCGTCCTCAGCCAGGGCCTGAACCTTGTTACTCGGACGAACATTGAAGCCGATGATCGAGGCGTCTGAAGCCGAGGCAAGCATGACATCCCGTTCGTTGATGGTCCCGGTATTGGCGCTGATAATGTTTACTTTTATCTCATCGGTTGACAGTTTCAGCACGGCGTCCTGAATCGCTTCGAGGGAACCCTGAACATCTGCCTTCAAAAGCAGGTTCAGTTCTTTGACTTCACCTTCCTTGATACGTTCGTAAAGGTTTTCAAGGCTCACTTTGGTCGTCTTGATTAATTCCGCCTCACGCTGCTTGAGGCGCCTGTGCTGGCTGACCAGTTTGGCCTTCTTGTCGTCTTCGAGGACGATGAACTCGTCACCCGCGCTGGGAACACCTGAGATCCCCTGTATTTCAACGGGCATGGACGGCCCAGCCTGTTCTATTCTTTTGCCGCTGTCGTCGAACATGCTCCTGATTTTTCCGTTGTATATGCCGCAAACAAAGGGATCGCCGGGTTTGAGCAAACCGCTTTGAATTAAAATCGTTGCCACCGGGCCGCGGCCCTTGTCCAGGTGCGCCTCAATCACGCGGCCCTGAGCTCTCCCCTGGTGCGCCGCCTTTAGTTCAAAAACTTCTGCCTGGAGGAGAATAAGGTCCAATAATTCATTGATACCTTCTCCGGTTTTGGCTGAAATATTGGCGAAAATCACATCACCTCCCCATTCTTCGGGAACCAGCCCCAGCTCGGCGAGGTCACGCTTAACGCGTTCCGGATCAGCACCGGGTTTATCAATTTTATTGATGGCCACCATGATGGGCACACCGGCCGCCCTGGCGTGATCAATAGCTTCACGTGTTTGCTCCATGACCCCGTCATCGGCGGCAACAACAAGAACAACGATGTCAGTGATCTGAGCGCCCCGGGCCCGCATGGAGGTAAAAGCCTCATGACCGGGGGTATCCAGGAAAGTGATATTACCGGCGTCCAGTTTGACATGATAAGCGCCGATATGCTGCGTGATGCCGCCTGACTCGCCGTCAATAACATGTGTCTCTCTTATGGCATCCAGGAGGGAAGTCTTGCCATGATCAACATGGCCCATCACCGTAACCACGGGCGGACGCGGGGCTAGCTCAGCTTGCTCCACCTCGACCAGGTGAAGGGCCTCTTCCTCATCGAACGCGCCTTTGGTGACTTCATAATCAAATTCAGAGGCTACGAGTTCGGCGGCGTCAAAATCAATGGCCTGGTTAATATTAACCATGACTCCCAAAGCGATGAGTTTTCGCAGGACATCCTGGGCCTTAATACCCATTTTTTTGGCCAGGGCGGCCACGGTAATGGCCTCTGAGATTTTTATACGCCGTTTAATGGCCTTGGGCACGGTAATCGCGGGGCTCCGGTTTTTTTTAGCAGCGCGGGCCGCTTTATGATACCTTGCCGAACGACCCCGGCCCGCCTGCGCTCCATCGTATAAATCGGCTCCCTCAATGACTTCCTTGCGCTTGAACCCTTTTTTGATGAATTTACTCTCCCGGTCAAATGGTTCGGGCCTGGTTTTCTCCTTCTTCTTTTTCTTGGGTTTACCGATTTCCGGTTCCGGGATTACGATGGACACGGGTTGTTCAGCAATTGGTTCCATCGGAAACGGTTCAGACGGGGGGGCCGGCCGGACAGGCGATTGTTTCTTGGGCTCCGGTTCAGGAAGCACTATTTTCGACCGGCCGATAATCCGGGCCGGCTGGCCCTTTGGTTTTGCGATTCTTTTAATCTTGGGTTCAGTTTTAACTTCCTTGGCCGTCTCTTTTTTCGGCCGTTTCTTTTTCTTTTTAGCAATTTTTTTCGCAACCCCGGCCTCAGGAACTTCTTCTTTCTTCGGTTCAGGCTCCACAGCAACAACAGCCTCGGCCGAAGGCTCCGAGACCGGCTCGGCCTGAACTTCAGCGGGTTTTCCGGCAACGCTTTCGGCGGCTGCTTCCTCCGACACTGACGCTTCAGGCGCTAACTCTTCTTCTGCCGGGGCCGGGGTTTCAACCTCAGCAGCCTCAGCCGGTTTGACCTCAGCTTCAACTTCCGCTTCCCGGGCAGGCTCTGCCTCAGCGGCTTCAGCCTCCGCCTTCTTTTCCGGAACGGACGGAACCGGTTCCTCCGAAGGCAGCTCGATAATTTTCTTCCGGCGCCGAACAACCGTGGCCCGGACTTTTTTCTCGACCAAAACCTGTGACTTACGACCAGCGAGGCGACCTTTGATCTCACCGACCTGCGAGTCATCAACGGTGCTTGAATGGCTTTTAACAGCGTAGCCCATTTCCTGGAGCTTGGCCACGAGCTCCTTGTTATTCATGTTTAATTCTTTTGCTAACTCGTAAACCCTGATTTTACCCATTTACTATCTCCATCAAGGTGATCATTCGCCAAAGGCAATCCTGAATTTTCCCGTCAAACTGTGCTAACGCATATCAAAAAAACTTAACCGACGCTTCCGGCGACACATCTTAGTCCTTCCAGGGCGGTCTCGAAGTCTCCAGCAGGGCCGTTGAGGCTGTCCGCCTGAAGGCCCGGGAAAACCTCTTTGACCTCAAGGCGGCGGTCAAACAATCGCGAGAGGCGCATAAATAAGCTCCCCGTCCGGGCCGCTTCTGCTGACGATCCCAAACCACTTCTCCCTTCCCGTTCAAGGCAAGGCGCACGAGTTCCGATTTGGCTCGTTTTCTTCCGCACCCGAGACAGGTCCGCACCGGATATCTGGTACCTGACGCCACGGCCACCAGGCAACCCTGCTTATCCTTCCCTCACGGCAGTGTCTTCATCTGCCGCCTCGTCCGGGGCTTTAAGGGATATCTTCCCGGACAGATCACCGTTTTTCCGATCCTCGGTTTTTTCCTGGACCGGGCCGGCGGCGGTTTCACCCGCCTCGTCATTGCTCTCATCAGTCTCCGCCTCGCCGGGTGCTGTCTCGGTTTCTTCCGTCGCCATCGTATCCACATAAATCCGGGCAGCTTCCAGAAGTTCCTCGGGCTTTATTTCAGCCAAGCCCTCAACCTGCTGCAACTCTTCCGGGCTGGAAGATAAAATATCAAAAACAGAATTGTAGCCGGCCTCGTACAGGGCATCCGCTATGCTGCCATTCACCTGCGGCAGGCTCAAGAGTCCTTTGTAGCCTTCCTGGAGCATCCTTTCATATTTTGTTTCATTTTTAACGTCAATCCGCCACCCCGAAAGTTTCGAAGCCAGCCGCACGTTCTGGCCTTTTCTGCCTATGGCCAGAGAAAGCTGCTCGTCAGGGACAACAACCTCCATAGTCCGATTGTGTTCATCCACCACGACGCGGGAGACAACGGCCGGGGCCAGGGCGTTGACAATAAAACGGGCCGGGTCAGGGTTATAGGGAATGATGTCTATTTTCTCGCCCCTTAATTCCTGTACAACGCTCTGCACCCGGGAACCCCTGATTCCAACGCAGGCGCCGACGGGATCGATATCCTTGTCGTCAGAAACCACCGCTATCTTGGAACGGCTGCCCGGTTCCCGCGCCACGGCCACGATCCGGACGATTCCCTCAGATATTTCCGGGACCTCCATCTCAAAAAGCGATTTTAAAAAGTCAGGATGCGTCCGGGAGAGGACGACCTGGGGGCCACGGCTGATCTGTTTCACTTCCATGACCAGGGCCCTGATCCGGTCGCCCTGGTGATAACTTTCCCGGGAGACCTGCTCGCTGACGGGGAGGATGGCGTCTGTTCGTCCCAGGTTAACAATAATATTGCCTTTATCAAAACGCTGGACAATCCCATTAATGATTTCACCCTGCCGGTCCTTAAAGTCTTCGTACACGATATCACGCTCAGCATCTTTCATACGCTGGATAATAACCTGCTTGGCTGACTGCGCCGCAATGCGGCCAAATTCCGCGGTATCCATCTTCACGCCCAACTCGTCACCAATCTGGGACTCATCATCCAGCTGAAGCGCATCTTCAAGGGCGATTTGAAGCTTATCATTCGTGACTTTTTCCACGACCTCCTTAAATTGAAAGACCTCTACTTCACCCAGCTCTTCATTAAAATTGACTTCAAAGTTATCTGAGAGGCCAAACTTTTTTTTGACCGCAGAGTTAATCGCCTCTTCCAGGGTTTCAATCAAGATCTGACGATCAATACCCTTGTCCCGGCTGATCTGATCGATAACACGCCCTAAGTCGGAACTCATTTTTTTTTACTCCCTAAAACGTTTTTCCGGGACTTTTATCGCGTAAGCCCCCAATTTACTTCCGGTTCAAGAGCGACCCTTTCAGCCTCATCCAGCCGAATCTCGATTGTCTGCTCATCCGCCTTAAGCCTGATCAAGCCGTCCTTGAGACCCAAAAGCCTGCCTTTGAATTTCTTCCGTCCATCCACGGCCGACTTCACCTTGATTCGAATGAGACGGCCGGCAAAACGAATATAATCCTCCGGCTTTTTCAGCGGCCTGTCCAACCCCGGCGAAGAAATTTCCAGGTTATATGAGCCTTGAATAACTTCATTCACTTCCAATAGATGACCAATTTCCCGGCTGATAGCGACACAATCGTCAAGAGTGACCCCTGAACCAAGCGGCCTTATGCCAGCAGGCTGCTCCGGTTCGGGCGGCCGATCAACAAAGAGGCGCAGGACCCAGCCTCTTTGTTCCCGGCGATACTGCACCTCAACTAACTCGAACCCTCCGGCCTCTATTGCCGGACCGGCCAGGTTTTCCACCGCATCAATTACGCTTTGTATTTTCTCTTTCAATTCTTCACCAAAAAGAAAGCGGGCTTAAGAAACCCACTTTCAAATGGCAGACACTTTCCTTACGACCTTGAGAACCGGGCAGCGTGAACCGAGCACCTCCACTCCTTCAAGTGGGCTCCCCTCTGCCTAAGGCAGAGACTGCTTACCTAATAGACCCATCCCGGTTTTAAGGGAACCTTAAGCAAACAGGCTCGCGGACATATATCGGCTGTTTCGCTCAGGCTTTACCTGAGACCATCCAAGTAAACCCCGCGCCCTCGCTCATCAAGTAATGGAGCGGGCAACGGGGTTTGAACCCGCGACCCCAAGCTTGGGAAGCTTGTGCTCTACCAGCTGAGCTATGCCCGCTCAACCATGTAATTTTTATCACCTAGCCACAATATTGTCAATATTTTTTTAAGAATATCATTAAGGTGCTTAATCTGCGAGGTCCGACAATCGAAGAAAACAGGGGCCTGACCCGCCGGCGGGACATCTTGGCGGAGACCAGGGGAAAGCGCCAAAGGCACTGCGGCCGGTTTCTGAGTCAAGTTATTTTGGGAAGAGAGGCCGCTTAAAAACTTTAAGATCTTTGCAAGACTTCGTTCTTCATTCGATAAAAGGGCTGATTCCTAAGCGGCCTCAAAAAAAACTGGAGTCAATTTTTATAAAAAATCAAAGCAGGTTTTGGAGTACTTGCGAACGCGCCGGATGACGCAGCCGGTCCAGGGCCCGTCTTTCTATCTGACGGACCCTCTCCCTGGATATCTTAAATTTTCGTCCTACCTCCTCCAGGCTGCAGGCCTCTTTCACGCCGATGCCGAAGCGATGCCGCATGACCTTTTCTTCCTTAGGGGAGAGGGAGGCCAGGTTCTGCCTGACCAGGGCCCGTCTTTCTTTGATTTTTGCCGCTGCATAGGGAGAACATTCATCCGAATCAACGATATAGTCCCTCAAAGAGGAGTCCTCGTCAGCCAGGGGCGTCTCCAAAGAAACAGGTTCGTGAATAAGCTGCATAATTTTTTGAACCTGCTCCAGGCTGACATCCATGGCCTCGGCTATCTCTGTGCGACTTGGCTCGCGCTGAAGCCTGTGAAAAAGTTCGTGATAAACCTTAAAAAATTTGTTGCGCACTTCAACAAAATGAACCGGGAGGCGAATGGTGCGCGATTTATCATAAATGGCCCGGGTGATTGACTGTTTGATCCACCAACTGGCGTAAGTCGAAAAGCGGTTCCCGGTGGTGTAGTCGTATTTGCTGGCCGCCTTGACAAGGCCCATGTTGCCTTCCTGGATGACATCGGAAAAAGGCAGGGAGCGATTAGTATAATTCTTGGCAATATTTATTACCAGCCGGAGGTTGGCCGTGATCAACTCCTCCTTGGCTTCCCAGACCTTCTGGTCAACGCGTTTGAGGCGGCGAAAAAGAACGCGGAGGACCTCATTTTCAGGATCTTTGGAAACCATGGCCTCCACTTTTTTCAATATCATGATCATGGCCTCGTTTTCAGTCAAATTAGGACGCCTTTTCTTTTCAATCCAGCAAATGATCTCGTGCTTTAAAGCCTTCATCTCCGGGCACTCAACAGGGCAGCTCATGGCCAAAGCAACAATGACCTCCTGACCCTTTTTTATCCGTTTTCCCAGAATTAACTCTCTTAACGGAGATATGCGGTTGTACCGCTTCATCTCGGAGAGATAGGCCAACATGGTGGTGCTTTCTTCACTTTTGTTCCTTTGCTTTCCCGTTAAAGATTGCCCCTCGTCCTCAAATCCATACTCCGCCGGCTCAAAGTTTTCCTCCCCGAATTTTTGATTATCGAAACGGGAAAAAACAAATTCTTCGGCCAGACCTGTCGAGCTGTTTCCTATCATTATCAATCCCCTCCTTATATAAATAGTTTAAATAGAAGCAAGGCGGGGCGTAAATGGGGGGCCGGCCTCATTTTTAAGCCGAAAAAACCCTAATTTATGTAAGGAGGAAATTTGAGAACCAAGGGGGAATCCAATGGAGGTATGTATCGCTTTTTTCAAGCGATTTTTATCGAACCAGCCAGGGCGTCCCAAAAGCCGGCCGGGGGAAGCCAACCAGCGCTTCAAGGCGCGCCCGGTCTAAACTTTTGAGAAATAAAATAAAATTGCCGAAAGGATAGTCAGGTTTTTTTACTTGCCGCATTAAGCCGGAGGTAGGGTTTCAAGACAGGGATTCTGGGCCCGTTTTTTATAAAATTTAGGCCCGGGCCTCAGGGCTTGGGGCCGGGCAGGCCCGTTGCCTTGGCGTATTCTATGACTTCACGCTGCGAATGCAGGTTAAGTTTATTCATTATATTAGCCCGATGGTTTTTGGCCGTTTTGGGACTGATGTGCAGGATTTCCCCGATCTGCCGGTTGGATTTTTCCTCGATCATGAGTTGAAAGATTTCACGCTCCCGGTTGGTCAAATGCAGGTAAGCGTAAAGTTCAGGCCGTCCTTTAGAGGCCTGGACATAACCGTCAATGAGTTTACGCGCAATAACGGGGCTCAGGTAAGACTGCCCCTCGTTGACAGCCTGAATGGCCATAAGAAGTTCCTGTTTGGAAGCGTCCTTGAGTACATAACCGGCGGCACCAGCCCGAAACAGCCGGCTGATGTAGCGGTCGTCATCATGCATGCTCAGAATCAGGACCTTCATGTCAGGGTACTTTGCCTTGATCCTTCTGGTCGCCTCGATCCCGTTGAGCCGAGGCATGGCGATATCCATCAGAACGATATCCGGCCTGAGACTCGCCACCAGGTCCAGGGCCTGCCCCCCGTCAGCCGCCTGCCCGACCACCTCTATCCCGGACTCCTTATCAAGCAGGACGGAAAGGCTCTGCCGGAGTAATTTATGATCGTCTGCAACTAAAAGACGGATGGTCTTCAATTTCCAAGCTGCTGCCAAGCAAACAACGAAAGAGGAGACAAAAGGTCTGAATTTCCGATCCGTTTCTTACACGGCTTCAAGTTCAATTTAGCGTGTCGTTTTCTTTAGTTATTGATTACCCCCACATTCGACCGTCCAAAATCTACCATGTTTAAGCCCACGGGTCAAGACCCTGGCCAGCGCGCCTTTGGGAGCAGGGCGTTAAGTCATGGCCGGTGGTCTATCTATTCCGCGATTTCAACAAAATTACTGGTTCTTGAGAGGTCTCTCATGGCATAATATATGGACAATTTGATTTTCCCGGGACTGAACAACCCCCGACTATAAGTCGCGGGGTTCGGGCGGCCATCGACTGAAGTTGACCTTCCGCCGCCCCTTCAAGGCCACTGCCTTCCGGCGGTGGCGGTTTAGACAATCATGGATAAACCCGCCGTCTTGAGACGGGGATATTGCTTATAAAAGCCCGGGGGACACTTAAAAACTTTTCTTCGCCTAAAAGGCGAGAAGGTTTCCAGCATCCCCGAAAGGGAGACTAAAAGGAGCTGATTCGGTATGGCAGAAAAACCGGTTTTCATTCCATCAGGCGAGATCAACCTGGAGGCGAGACTTGGACGGGCGGACTCAAGCCGGGGAGCGGTGGTTGCGCACCCGCACCCCTTGTACGGCGGGTCAATGCATGATTACGTGGTCGGTATCGCCGTCTCCGCCCTGGCTGAGGCCGGATGGACCACGTTGCGCTTCAACTTCCGGGGCGTCGGGCAAAGCGGGGGGACATTCGACAACGGAAAAGGCGAAACAGAAGACCTGGCTGCTGCGGCCGCATACCTTAAAAATAACGGCGCGTCGCGCCTGCTGGTGGCGGGATACTCCTTTGGCGCCGCCATTGCCGTTCAGGCCTGGGCCGGGCTGAAGGCGCTGGGGGTCATGCCCCTTGTTTTGATCGCCCCGCCAGCGGCTTTCATGAGTTTTGACTTCATGTCTCCGGAAACCGAGATCGGGCTGATAGTATGCGGCGGGCAGGATAGCATTGCCCCGCCCGATATGGCCCGGCAGTTGGGACAGCGTCTAAGGCGCCCGGTTGAACCGGTCGTCATTCCCGGGGCTGACCACTTTTTCGGAAGCCGACAGCAAGAACTGAGCAGCGCCCTGGGCTCCTATTTGCAGGAGCTGAATGGTCCGAGCGGTCCCTAGAAAGCAGCCGGTCTTTTAAAAAAGGTAATACACCATCAAAATTGCACTTAGTTCTTTGATAATTAGCTGATATCATA
>CAZVRN010000036.1:0-13635 GCA_964629485.1 uncultured Thermodesulfobacteriota bacterium
GACAAAGACAAGCAGGTGAGCTGACTTTGAATTAAATCCCTATGAGACCTTTTAAGAACTTCGTTCTAGCAGGTCTCACCTTGTCATCTCCATGCGGCTTAAAGCTTGGTTTACCTCAAATAGTTCAAGCCGTTGAAGTGTTTCAGCCTTCTGAAGTCCTGTTTCAGGGTCCCAGCCCCTCAATTCGTAAAATTCCTCGGGCATCCGCATCGGAGATTTGCTTAACACTTCAAACCTCGATGCTCCCTGAGCGCCCGTGGCAGTCAACGGCCCGGTCATCAAAATCAGGCAGTTGCCAGGGTCAAATGCCCCCACTTCCGGACTAACCATTTCCCAGTATAGTTGCGTGGCTAGACCACGTCCTCCAAGGAAACGAGCAGCGTAATCCATGGTATTTAGCTCAGAAATTTTGGAATTCGTAAGGTCGACCTTAAGTATTTTGCCGCACCATCCATAAATTTCAGACATGATATAGCCCTGTTTCATTAATTTGGATTAATAATATTTTGGTGTTCAAAGAAATTATATGGAACTTGAATTAAGGTGTCAATTAAAGATGGAAGTGCCTGTCGCTGTCGCATAATCTCTGCGGTGTTATTACAGATGTTTGCCAAACTTCGTTTTTTAGCCAAACTCGTTCATCTTAATTTTTATAAAAGAGATGGTATAGTGACTTGACCAAAAGCGGGTGTTTATGGAAAATGGAATAATCCGCACCCGAAACCGTGATCCGGCTTGACACAGTTTCAATGAGTTTAAGCAATTAATAACCGCCATGTGATTTAATGGTAAGGTGAAATCATTTGGTCGCATTTGGACCGGACAAATAAATTCAATACTGTTTTTGAATTTTTAGCTCACAGATCATTTTATTCGGAGGTTATACTATGAAAAGAGTTCTTGAGGATATCAGGGTTCTCGACTTCGGTCGTTTCATTGCCTGCCCCTATTGCGGAATGATCCTGGCTGATATGGGCGCTGAAGTAATCCGTATCGAAAGGACAGGAGGCGAAGAAGATCGGACTATCGGGCTGCTCGGACCCAACGGACAGAATATGTCCTACCCCAATTATGCCAGAAACAAAAAGGCTATCACTCTTAATCTAATGAAAAATGAGCGCGCCCGTGAAGTCCTGGCCGACCTGATCAAGTGCTCGGATGTAATCATTCAAAATTTCAGCCCCGGCGCGAGAAAACTCATGGGATTGGATTATGAGGATGTCAAGGCCATAAAGCCTGACATTATTTATACCGCTATCTCCTGTTACGGCAGCGAAGGCCCCTACTCGAAGCGTACAGGCTTTGATTACATCGCCCAGACCATGTCCGGTTCCATGGGTATTGGCGGCTACCCGGATAAACCACCTCTTCGCAGTATGATGTCCTGGGCGGATTATGGCACCGCCCTTAACGCAACCGTGGGCACGCTTCTCGCCTTGCGTCACCGTGATCAGACGGGTGAAGGACAAATGGTGGATTTGGCCCTCTTGCGGACAGCCCTTTCCTTCATGGGACCATACATTGCTGAAGCCGAGGTGCTGGGCAGGCTGCGGCCGAACGTAGGCAACCGGGCCGCTTATCTCGGCCCGAGCGATCTCTTCAAATGCAAGGACGGCTATGTCTTCATTGTTACAATCATGGATACACTTTGGAAAAGGCTGGCTAAAGCCGTTGGACACGAAGAACTTCTTGACGATCCAGATCTTCAAAACGATTTTGACCGTTTCGAGAATCGCGATCGCATTGATCCCAAGATCGCTGAATGGACGGCCGAACGGACCGTGGACGAAGTGATCGCCGCCATGGAAGAGGCGCGTATTCCATGCGCGCGATATTTAGGGCCGGACGAAGTTTCAGAAAATCCTCATATCAAGGCGACAGGGATGATCGAATACATGGACTTAGAGGAGCCGGGGCTGGAAAAAGTGCCAGTTTGCGGGATACCGATCATACTTTCCAGGACGCCGGGTCGTATCGAAACCCGCGCTCCGAGAGTGGGCGAACACAATGATGAAATTTATGGAGGCCTGCTTGGTTATAGTAAGGAAAAGATAGAGGAATTAAAAAAAGAAGGAGCAATCTAGTCGACTCGTTCTTTGGCATGGTTCATGCGGTCACTTAAGCGAAGACGCAACATTTTGTAAATAAGTGAAAGAATGTAAACCGTACCCGAGATAACGATAATGGTGGCCCCGGCCGGTAAATCAGGGCCGTAGGAGACAACCAGTCCGGACATGACAAATAATGCTCCGAGCAGGGTGGACAGGATCATCATCTGAGCCAAACTACGCGCGTACTGTTGAGCGATTGCAGCGGGTAAGGTCAGCAGGGCGATTACCAGGATAATGCCAACCACGCGGATAAGAATTACCACGGTTACGGCGATAAGGCCGAGCAGCAGGATATAGATGAAATCAACGTTTACACCCTGCAAGCGCGCAAATTCTTCATCAAGGCAGACAGCCAGAAATTGTTTGTAAAACAGGATAACCAGGACCATGATAACCACATCCAGGCCGGCGATGAGGAAGGCGTCCCCTCGTGGGACCATAATGATATTGCCGAAGAGGTAACTCATCAAGTCTACCTTGTAACCGGGCGTCCGGGAGATGAAGAGAATGCCTATGGCCATGCCTATGGCCCACAAGGCCCCGATAATGGTATCTTCGTGCTGTTCAACTCGCAGGCTGACCAGCCCGATAATAACGGCCGCGCAGAGCGCCGCGACCAGTGCCCCGTGTAGGGGGTTTGCATTAAAAAAATAAGCCACTCCCATGCCCCCCAGGACGGCGTGTGCGATGCCTCCCGAGATAAAAACTATGCGTTTCGCCACCACATACGTGCCGATAATCCCGCAGGCCAAACTCGCCAGAAGACCCGTGATCACGGCTGTCTGCATAAAGGTTTGAGTGGAAAGAACCTGGAAAAAATCAAACATTGAAGTTATATCCCGCAAACATGCTCAATTCTGTGCATGGGTTCCTTATAGAGTGTATCGGTGATTTCACCCCCGCTGATTTCATGGATGTGATGTGTAACCAGTTGGCGGTTCACACAGGCCACCCGGTTGACATAGGCGGACACGAATCCCAGATCATGGGAAACAAGAACGATAGTCACCGTTTCATTCAGCTTTCTTAAAAGTTCATAAAATCCCTGTTCTACGCGGTTGTCTATACTTGAAGTGGGTTCGTCCAGCAAGAGTAAACGAGGCTGACTGGCCAGGGCGCGGGCAATCAGGACTCTCTGGCGCTGACCCCCGGACAGGGTGGCCAGGCGATGAGTCTTCAGGTCCACCAAATCCACTTCACTCAAGGCTTTTTCCGCCTCTTCGATATCGGAGCGCCGATACCCGCCCATGGTTGGCGTCACTCCCAGGCGACCCATTAAGACCACGTCCAGCACGCTGACCGGAAAGAGGCGGTCTATTTGCGCATATTGAGGCACATAGCCCACCAGGTGCCGAGCGCGGCGAGGCGTTTGCCCGAAGACCTGAACATGACCGCTGGTAGGATGAAGAAGGCCCAGGATAATCTTAAGCAGTGTTGTTTTGCCGCCTCCATTGGGCCCGATTACCCCCATAAAATCGCCTTTGTTTACGATCAGGGAAATATTTTCTAAAACGTAAAAATCTTCATAGCGGAAACTTACATTCTCTATTTTAACGACCGGTTCTGAATCACTCATTTTTGTCCCTCCAAAAGGGCTTCAGCCGTTTTTTTCATGCCGTTTACATAATCTTCTGCCAAAGGGTCAAGAAAGACTACCCGCCCACCGATAGCGCGAGCTACGGCCGTAGCAGTTTTAGAGCTGAAACCCCGCTCCGTGAAAATAACTTTGGCCCCATTCTCCTTGGCCATCTGAATAAAACGGTACAGGGATTTCGCTCCTGGTTCCTTGCCCTCTATCTCGATAGGCACCTGTGTGAGACCGTAGGCCCGGGCGAAATAACCCCAGGCTGGATGGTAGACTAAAAAATACCTGTTTTTTAAAGGTTTGAGCATTTGATTGATTTCAGAATCAAGTGCGCTCATTTCTGTCTGAAAAATTTTAAGGTTTGCCTTAAATTCACTTTGAAACGCAGGAAGCGCTTTTATCAATGTCTGAACGATAACAGGCGCCATTTTTTTTACCAATTTTGGACTCAGCCACACGTGAGGATCTTTTTGTCCACGCTCACCCTTTTCTTCTTGATCATTAGGACGCAAATGAATGCCGTTATTCCCCCTCTTCCAATCGTACGAGCCGGGCATCTTTATTTTTTCAATATTTTGGTCCATTGCCACGATTATCAGATTCGGGTTGGTCAACTTTATCTTTTTAAGCCATGTTCGCTCAAAATCCACGCCAATGGTAAAATAAATATCAGCTTTACCAAGTTCAGCCATCTGTCTGGGCGTCACCTCGTATGTATGGGGACTCCTCCCGGAATCGACAAGCACGGAAACCTTCACGTGAGAGCCGCCCAAGGCCTTAACAAAATATTTTTGCGGAGGAATACTGACAAAGATCTTCAGAGGTTCCTCTGCTTTTGTTTCCGGGACCGCTAAAACACAGATGCTTAAAAGCAGGACAAAAATTAATCTAAAAAAATTTTTTCGTTTGCTGAAAATAACCATTTTTCTTTCTGGCACTATAAGTTTTCCAGGAAGATTATTAATACTTAGCGCCCGCTAAAGTCTACCCATTGAAGAGGATTATGATAATCTGTTTTATTTTTTTGAAACCACTAATCACCCCTAACTCGATCACTAAGCCATAAGTTATCACGAACTCAAGTAGTTATCAACTCTTACATTTTAATTGAAAGGCATAATTGTTATAAAAGACCTCTTAAGAACGAGTAATTTTGTTGAAATCGCGGAGGGCGGAAATTTAAGCCGCAGGGATATTAATAATATTTTGAGGAATTAAATTTGAGCCTGACAATGAGTTCGGCTAAAGGACGAAGTTCTTAAGATATCTTAAAATTTTAATAAGTTATACAAAAAGCATACCCGCATCCAGCAGGATGGATTGGCCGGTCATCCCGTCGGATTCGCTGGAGGCGAGGTAGAGAGCCAGAGAAGCAACCTCTTCAGGCTGAATCAGTCGGCCAAGGGCAACCCTCTGTTTAATCGCGTTGGTCAGTTCCGGCGTGGGGGGGCCGAATTGAGATAGCATATCGGTTTCAACCACTCCCGGGCAAATGGCATTGACATTAATGCCATACGGTCCCATCTCCAGGCCCAGGCAGCGGGTCATCCCCACCAGGCCGTGCTTGGAAATATTATAGATACTTTGACCCAGGGAGGCCCACTTGCCTGCGGTTGAGGCGATGTTGATCACTTTTCCCTGTTTGCGCTCTATCATGTGCTTCAGAACAAACTGGGTGATGTGAAAAGGCCCATAAAGGTTAACCTTCATGACGCGGTCGAAATCCTCGTAGCTGTAGTCGATGAAAGCGGCACGTTTATAGATACCGGCATTATTGACCAGGATATCAATTTGTCCGAATCGTTCGAGAGCCCGTTTCACCATAATTTGAACAGCATCCCTGTCCGCTATGTCCACGGGATAGAGTTCTATGCGCCGTCCTGAAGCGGAAGCCAGCTTTTGTGTTTCCTGCAATGTCTCCATGCGGGTGGCGCAAAGGAAAAGGTCCGCTCCTTCGTTTGCAAAATTTACAGCAATCGCTCGTCCAATGCCTCTGCCCGCCCCGGTGATAAGCGCGACTCGGTTATTTAATTTTCCTTTATTGTTATCATTATCCATATTGTTGCAATTACTCCTTCACCTCGTCTAAGCAGTATCTTGTTCATATAAAACCATGAAAGCAAGCATTACATTTCCGGCCAGACCTCTTTCCCTCCGGCAAAACTCACAGTCATTATTTTAATCGGGTCATCCGCGACTTCAACGTTCGGCACTTTGGCGCCAAGGATGTTGTCAAATCCTTCCGGAACATAAAAGGTAAAATCTAAAAGCTTTTTTTCACCGTTTGCCGCTTCCGCAATATACCTTTGCATAGCCGCCAGATCGGGCTGAGTAGGCTCGTGACCGGTATATCGTCCTTCATTTTGCGTCAGATCTGCGTAATAGAAGGCAGAAGCATACAGGCTGGGGAAAGCCACCTTGGCGGGATACTCCTCCCCGTATAACATAGTACCCATTTGGAAAAACTGGGCCAGCTTAAAGCTGGGCCATTTCCCTTTGCCGCACGTCAGGCCGGGAACAAACGGATCAGGAATTTCCATTTCCAACCGGGAAATCTGAAAAGCGGCCCTGCAGGCAGACCCGTAAAAAAACTCCTTCATTATGTCAAATCCCTGGGGATTCCATGCCGTCTCGGTGGCTTTATACATTTTAGCGGAAGACTCGAAACGGCTTTTCAGAAAACCCAGCGGATTGGTTGAGGCCTTGGAAAGAGCACTGCCCGCCATATGGAGGTAGACGCTGAATACGCCTTTCTTGCCGAATTCCTCGTAAGACAGAATGCCGTCTCCATTCTCATCAAAGGCCTCAAGAAATTCCTTTTTTATGGAAGTTCCAGACAATTTATCCGAAGCATCCAGGTAACTAAAAGTGGTTGCCTGCATGTCCCACGGAAAGCTGAACGTATCGAAAAAGAGGGTCTTAGTGACCAGGTCCTTAAACACTCCGTCTTTTATTCGTCCCAGGTGGCCTTCAAGGGAGATTAAAGGCAGATCTTCAACAAAATCGTGACCAATCACATAATAATCCAACTGCCCCAGTCCTCTTTTTTGAGCATTTTTAAGGCAGACGTCGCGAGCCAGCGGGCAGTCATAGCCCGATTTGTCCAGGATATTGCCAGCTTCTTCATAAGGCAGGGGAACACGCTGCGGAAAAATTCCTCCCATGCCATCATCCAGGCCCGCTTCCAGGGCCTCTTCAAGCGGCACATTGCTGAACATGTACCGGGCGCACAAAAGGTCAGATGCCACTGGGTCCAAACTGGCAAAGACCATGCCCTCAGGAACCTTTTCACCCATGCCAATGCCTTGATGGTCGATGTTGATCATCTCAATCCCGTCCACCACATGTATGGTAAAGATATCCTGACTGTTTACGGCCTTGATGATGTCGATCATGGTGGCGGTGATGCCGCCGGTTTTTTTGACGGCGATATTACCTTCACTGTCCCGCTTGGGGAAACAGCTTTTTAAGTCTATCTCGGGAACCCAAACCTGATGAGGTATTCCGGCCTTCATCCCTGGCACTAGGTCATGAGGGGCGCTGTAATCCCAATTATAGCCTCCGGAACCGGCATACTGCATTGGGTAGAGCCCAATACCCAGGTTTTTGATGATATTAGTAAAAAGTGTAATGGCGTGCACCTTGAACTTGGGGACATTGACCAGTATGCACCCCGGATAAGCTTTCATATCCTCAATATCGTCAGGACTGCCGCCCACGATGACCTTGTGCAGGGCAATGGATTTGTAATTGACACCGTCAGGCACTTTAATGACCCGGCCTTTGGTCTCATCGTCAAAAATCCGATTTAGGTCATAGACCATTAACTTATCCGAAACCAGTCCGGGAGGGATATAGGTTCCATTCACGCTTTCCTCGTATCCTCTCATCGGATCATCCGCAGCGTCCGGTTCAAGAGATTCAGCCAGGTACTTACGGGCAAAATAAAACCCCCAGCCTCCGTAAAAATCCCCGGACCTGCCTTCGATGACCCCTTCGGTGGTTATGGTCTTTCCTTCTGGGTTGATCATGGAGTATTGAGCGGCCGTGGCCGCCATTAAGGTCGCAGCTTCACCTATGGACATCTGGTAATAACTGATACCGAGTTTGTCGTGGAACCATCTCATCAAGGCGGCTATAAACGGCCACTCGGTGCAGGCGGTGCTGCCCAGGTCCGGAGCATATGTTTGCGGATTTATACTGGCGGGACTGACCAAATTGGGCTTAAAAAGCAGCTTTTGCCCTTTTCCCAGCCTCGAGGTAATCTCACTTTTCAAATTGGTTGCCGCTTCCAGGGGGGCAAGCGCAAGGTCCAGACCTTCATAAGTATAATCAATCTTGGCCTTAATTTTATCCCATGCTTCCTGGCTGGAATGGCTGAGGTATTCTTGAAGCAACTCGCCGACCCCCGCGTAAGACCGGTCGGCATCCATGCGAACCACTCCCACTGGAGCGCCTTTCGAGTCAGCCTCTCTTTTGCCCAGGGGCGAATCCATTACCTTTGCTTCGGCCTGGTCCATAACTAACCTCCTTGCTTTATTAAAAAATCTGTAACCTTCTTAAATTCTCTTTTAAAAAAAAGACATTGACAGCCTTTTTAAAGGCACAAGCCGATTTTATTGAGCGTTATTTTTTGGGGGCATATTGAAAAATTATTATGCACGCCGACTAGTTGTTGTCAAGCCGATTTTGAGCGAAGCTTGGAAGAGGGAACAAACATGGTATCTCTCTGGTCAAGGTCTGGGTGTTGGGCCGAGACGGGATGAAGGAGATATGTGCTCTCAACAAAATTACTGGTTTTTAAAAAATCTCGGTTTGTGATTTTTCCAGGATTTTTTCATATCGTATCCTTTAAATTTTACTTAAACTTGTAAACCTGGCTCCTGCTGAATATAATTAATGAAATTGGAATTTAAACTTGGCACACAGATTTCAATGAAAAGAGAATTCGCGATGATTGATAAGTCAAAAGAAACAAGTTCGAGCCAGGACGCCGGCGCTGGAAACCGCATCTCGTCCACATCCATACCCATTGGAGGTATGACTTGCGCCACTTGCGTTAGCCGCGTGGAAAAGGCCCTGGATGAACTGCCCGGAGTGGAAGAAGCCAGTGTCAATTTCGCCACGGAAAAGGCCTCTGTGAAGTTTGATATAGATAAAGTCAGCTTGAGGGAGATGAGAAAGGCCGTCGAATCGGCGGGATACCAAGTCATCGAGCCTGAGGGTTCTCAGGTGACTTTATCCGTGGGAGGTATGACCTGCGCCGCTTGTGTGAGCAGGGTGGAAAAAGCTCTGGCTGAACTCCCCGGCGTGGAACAAGCAAACGTGAATTTAGCTACTGAGAGAGCCACGGTCAAATTCGATCCGGGGACGGTCAGCTTTTCTGATTTTCAAAAAGCGATTGAAGAAGCCGGATACGAATACAGAGGCCGGGAGTCGGCTGAACTGGTGGATGTGGAAAAAGAAGCCCGGGAAAAGGAGTTTAAAAAGCTTAAAAAGCAGTTTATCGTCTCAGTCGTTTTGTCTGTTCTCATTCTTGCCGGATCCATGCAGAAACTGATTCCAGGGCTTAATTATATTGACCGTCAGATCATGTTCTATATCCTTTTTGTCCTGACCACCCCGGTCCTGTTCTGGTCCGGCGGACGTTTTTTTAAGGGAGCGCTGAATGCTGCCAGGCACAAGACCACTGATATGAATACACTGGTAGCCTTTGGAACCTTTGCCGCCTACCTTTATTCCGTCACAGCCACCTTTGCGCCGCAGGTTTTTACCTCGAGCGGTCTTGAAGTCCATGTTTACTACGACACGAGCGCCATCATCATCACCCTGATACTGTTCGGCCGCCTGCTGGAGGCCGGGGCCAAGGGCCGCACCTCGGAAGCCATAAAGACTCTCATGGGGCTTGCACCCAAAACCGCGCGTGTCATCAAGGACGGCCGTGAGGTAGACGTGCCCGTGGATGAAGTTAAAGCCGGGGATCTCATCATCGTCAGACCCGGGGAGAAAATCCCTGTCGACGGCGTCATCACGGAGGGGTCCTCGAGCGTGGATGAATCCATGCTGACCGGTGAATCCATTCCGATCGAAAAACACCCGGGGGACGAGGTCATCGGTGCGACCATGAATAAAACCGGCTCCTTTACCTTCAAGGCCCTGCGGGTGGGGGCTGAGTCGGCTTTGGCCCAGATTATAAAGCTGGTTCAGGATGCGCAGGGCTCAAAAGCGCCGATCCAAAGACTGGCGGACAAGGTGGCCTCCATTTTTGTTCCTGTGGTTATCAGCCTGGCTGTCCTCACTTTTGTAATCTGGTATTTCTTCGGGCCCAAGCCGGCCTTTACTCTGGCCATATTGAACTTTGTTTCCGTCTTGATTATCGCCTGCCCCTGTGCCCTGGGATTGGCTACGCCAACAGGCATTATGGTCGGAACCGGCAAAGGCGCGGAATATGGCGTTTTGATCAAGGGAGGCGAATCCCTCGAAACCGCTCATAAGATCAGCACGGTTGTTTTCGATAAAACGGGTACCCTCACAAAAGGCGAACCTGAAGTGACAGACGTAATTCCCTTAAACGGTTTTAGCAAAGAGGAGGTCCTGAGACTCGCGGCCTCGATCGAAAAAAACTCCGAACATCCACTGGGAGAAGCCATTGTAAAGGCGGCCGAGAGAGATGGGATTGAAACGAAGCCGGTCGAAGGGTTCAAAGCGATTCCCGGGCAGGGCGTTAAAGCCAGGGTGGATGGCCGGCATGTCCTCCTGGGCAACGCAAAACTTATAACTGATCATCAGATCTTGCTCGGCGAAGCTGAGGCCACGGCCGCACACCTTGCCTCTGAAGGCAAAACCGCCATGTTTATCGCCGTGGAACAAAAAACCGCCGGCCTGGTGGCCATGGCGGATACTCTCAAGGAAAATTCGGCTGAGGCTGTGGCCGAGTTGAAACAGATGGGGCTTACTGTCATCATGCTTACCGGCGATAATCAAAAAACCGCCGCAGCTATCGCCGAACAGTTGGGAGTGGACCGTGTTCTGGCCGAAGTTATGCCCGGGGACAAAGCGGGTGAGGTGAAACGTCTCAAGGACGAAGGCCAGGTCGTGGCCATGGTGGGAGACGGGATCAATGACGCTCCGGCCCTGGCCATGGCCGACGTGGGCATCGCCCTCGGAACTGGCACTGATGTAGCCATGGAGGCCAGTGATATCACCCTCATTCGGGATGACCTCAGAAGTGTAATCACGGCTATTCAGCTCTCGCGGCGCACCATGCGCACTATAAAACAAAATCTTTTCTGGGCTTTCATTTATAACTCGATCGGCATACCCATTGCGGCTGGAGCACTTTATCCTTTCTTCGGGCTGCTGCTGAAACCCGTCTTTGCCTCTGCGGCCATGGCCATGAGCTCTGTATCGGTTGTGAGCAATTCGCTTAGACTTAAAAATTTTAAACCGGGTTGATAGTCAAGCCGTCCCCGGATTTATTTTTAAAAGGAGAAAATTCCCGAGAGGTCTTGAAATGAAACGGGGACAGGCTTTTCAGCCAGCCTTTCCCAAAATCCCCCGACGGCCTCTTTAACGCGCCTTAAGAAAGAAAAATTAGAGATTCCCGGGCCAAAGTGTGTTAACCTTGGATAAAGGTAAACATACTCGTCTTTTTGCGGATAACATGAGTTCCCAAAAAACAGACCATGCTTGATCAATTTGAATCCGTTATCGCAGCCTTAACCCAGCCAAGAAACTCAGGCGCAACTTTCACTATTTTCGATTCGCTCGAGCAATTCAATCCGGAGCGTACCGACCGGGTCGGTATTGCTCAATCGTTAAACGCCGCTTTTCTTATAATGCTGAGCGGAGAGAAGCGCCCCTTTTACGAACACGCAAAACGCTTTCTTGTCCAAAAAAAAGAGGCGTCTGAATGGGCTGATACGGCTGAATTTTACCTGGAAAGCATCCAATTGATTCATCAAGAAATCAAGGATCTGTGTCAAAAAGACCTCGATTTTTCGGACAGGTTGAGGGAACTTGCGGATTGGCTGTCAGCAGGCAGGGCGTCTCACGACATCAGTGTAACAGCGGAAAAAATATGGTCTGTCTTTTTCCCGGAGGCGACAGATATTCTCGCGGATAAGCAGAAATGCCAGGATGTGCTGCGCGCGAAACGCTCTGTTCGGGTCACCTCCCTTAACATCCAGCCTGTCAGCAACCCGGCCCAGGATATTCTTTTCACGTCCAACGTTCTGCTCACGCTTCCCCCGGCGTCCAAATCTCTTGATGAACTGCCTTTGAGTGACTTCATGAAAAAGGAGCTCGGCAGGGTCGCGGCTGAACCTCAGCTTTTTTGGTATGATCATCCTGTTCAGATTGGAACCGAACCGGAAAAAAATGAAGTGCTCCACGGACTGAACGGTTTGAGTCAGGCTCTTGAGTTTGAACGGCAAAGGGGTGGCGCACCGCCTGATGCGCGACTCACCTGCATCCTTTCAGTCTCTGTAACCCATACGGGGCTTCATGGTCTCGCGAACAGATATCTCAGGGAAGTGCTTTCCCATTCAAACGGCTTGGATAACATGGATATCTATGTCTTCACTGAAGCGGATACCAGAAAGATCATTGAAAAAGTGCTTGCTCCGGCGGCCGAATCATATCTGAAGCTTGAACATGCGGGGGACCTGCTGGATGTATTTGGGGTAGACGGTGAGTATGGTCGGCACTATAGCTTTCTTAAAGCGATGGCCGCATTTTGGAAGGTCCTGATTCAGCCCGATATAAAAGCCACCTTTAAAATTGATCTAGACCAGACCTTTCCCCAGGAAAAACTCGTGCAGGAAACCGGCGCTTCGGCTTTTGAACATTTCAAAACGCCGCTCTGGGGGGCGCGCGGTCTTGATTATGACGGGCGGCCTGTTGAACTAGGGATGATCGCCGGGTTCCTGGTAAATGCGAAGGACCTTGAAAAGTCCCTGTTCACCCCGGATGTTCCCTATCCGAACCGTGCTCTCGCGCCCGATGAGTTTGTTTTCTTCAGTATGCTGCCTCAAGCGTGCTCGACCGCGGCGGAGATGATGGCGCGCTATAACACTGAAAAACTGGACGGTAAAAAAACCTGTATCCAGCGCGTTCACGTTACAGGCGGAACCAACGGCATCCTCGTTGACAGCCTCCGCCGGCATCGCCCCTTTACACCGTCTTTTATCGGACGTGCTGAAGATCAGGCGTATATCCTGTCCGTATTGCAAGGCGAAAGCGAAAGATTGGCCTATGTGCATAAGGATGGGCTCGCCATGAGCCATAACAAGGATATCTTTGCCCAGGAAGCCATCCAATCCGCTTCCGTGGGCAAGCTGCTGGGGGATTATATCCGTATTCTCTATTTTTCGGCATACGGCCGCGTCATTGCCAGTGATATCAAAAACTTGAAAAAAATGCTTGATCCATTCACAGGCTGTTTTATCTCAAAAATTCCGGCCACAGTAGTCTGCCTGCGCCTTGCTCTCAAGGCGGCTTCCTTTTTTAGAGACAAAAAAGAAAGTGAAGGGCTTGATTTCATCAGAATTGCTGTAAAACGTATCCGGGAAGCCTTCAACTTCATTCAGGGTGAAGACAGCGCGCTTAAAAAAACATATGAACGGGAGCGTCTTGGCTGGGATCTTTATTATAATTGTCTGTCGGTTATTGAAAAAGCGATTGCAGACAATGACAAAGTCGCGTTTGATTTACGAAAAAAAGCGAAAGAAATCACCAAGCAATGCTTGATCAGTCAGAAGTGAAATTACAACCATGGGCCCTGATTTTCCAGCACTCGGGATGGGGCCTTGCAGTTACCGATTCAGGTAATGGTAATCTCCTGGAGATAAATTCCGCTTTTGCCGATCTATACGGGTATGAAATTAGTGAACTGAGGGGTAGGGCGTTTCTTGAATTATTTGCTCCACAGGAGCGGCT